>JAYWMQ010000048.1 GCA_035873375.1 Nitrospirota bacterium
CAGGCCAAGGAAGCTTAACGTTCCCGGTGCTGAGGATATGGCAACCGCCTATGACTTCCTCAGGGATATAAATACCGGCAATCCCCCGGACCTGAAAGGCAGGCGGGTGGTGATAATCGGTGCAGGTAATGTGGGAATGGATGTTGCTGCACAGGCATTTCACTGCGGTGCCAAAGAGGTGACGGCTGTTGATGTCCGGAAACCGGCGGCCTTTGGCAAGGAGCTGGAGATTGCAGAGTCCCTGGGGACAAGGATTCTGTGGCCGAAGTTCACGGAAAAATATGTAAAGGGAGAGAAAAAGGTCTGCTTCACGGACGGGACCTTCCTTGAGGCAGACCTTGTGGTTGTCTCCATAGGAGACTCTCCTGTAACGGACTTCCTGCCGCCGACGGTTCATACAAATAAGAACGGCTGGATCGAGGCTGATGAGGCCGGACATACCTCTGATCCAAAGATATATGCAATCGGTGATGCCACAAGGCTTGGCCTTGTCACTCACGCCATAGGCCAGGGCAGAAAGGCCGCCATGGCAGTCCATGCCCTGCTGTCGGGAAGGTCATACTACAGGCCGGCCCCAAAGCCCGTTATCCCTTACGACAAAATAAAGACTGCCTATTATGACGTTTGCCGCGGTGAGCCGTTTAAACCCGAGACAGAGGCAAACCGCTGCATGTCCTGTGCCGTATGCAGGGACTGCCGTATGTGTGAGGCCACCTGTTATTACGGGGCCATCAGCAGACAGGAATCCGGAGACGGCTCCTATGCCTATGTGGTTGACGACGCCCTCTGTATTGGTTGCGGTTTCTGTGCAGGCATCTGCCCCTGCGGTGTCTGGGAAATGGAAGACAATATCTGACCCGTTTCCTTCAATTAACAATCCCGGGACAGCCTTGGTTCCCTGTCTGATATCCATTGTCTGCTGCTCCTTAATGCTTGACTAATTTATCCTGATAAGGATTTAATAATGGTATGAAACAACTATTGTTTTCCACGCTTTTATTTGTATCAATGGTCTCCCTGCTGCTGGTCTCCTGTTCCGGAAAAAAGCCGGTCAGACAGGATGTGTTTGACCCCAAGGCCGTGCTTCAGCAGGCCAGCAAGTTTATTGAGATGGACGAATATGAAGAGGCAAGAAAGCTCCTCTTTGAAGTAAAAAACCGGGACCTCTCAAAAAAATATGCCCCCCTGGCACAGTTGAAGATTGCAGAATCTTTTGTAACGGAAGGACAACCCGAACGTGCGGTTGAGGAGTACAGGAGATTCCTGCAGCTTTATCCCGCCCATCCCCAGGCACCTTATGCCCAGTATCAGATCGCCCTTGTATATTTTAAGCAGATTGAAAGCCCTGCAAAAGGTGCCGGAGGTGCAAGGAAGGCCCTGGAGGAGTTTCAGAAACTGCTCAGGCTTTATCCAAGGAATCCCTACAGGGAGGCAGTAGAGCTCAAGATAAGGAAATGCCGGAATCTCATAGCTGAATATGAGTTCCTTGTCGGCGAGTTTTATTACAAAAAGGGGGCCTATAATGCCGCCACAGGAAGGTTTCTCGGCCTCTTAAAAGAGTTTCCCGATTACAAAAAAACGCCGGAAGTCCTTTATCTTACAGGCATCTCATACAAAAAGCTGAACAGGACAGACGAATCACTGCGATATCTTAAGGAGCTGCAAAAACGATTTCCTGACAGTGAATTCTCTAAAAAAGCAGAAAAGGTTATAGCTGAAATCAAACCGTGAGATACTATCCTGTATTCTTAAATCTTGAAGGCAAAAGGTGCATTGTAATCGGTGGCGGTGAGGTAGCGGAAAGAAAGGTGCTTACACTTCTTGAGGCCGGTGCCTCAGTGACTGTTATCAGTCCGGAGCTTACTGAAAGGCTTGCCGGGCTAAAGCGTGCGGGACAGATAGAACATATACAGCGGAGATATCAGGAGGGCGACCTGACAGGGGCATTTATTGTTATAGCCGCCACATCTGCTATGGATGTAAACCGTAAGGTCTCCGGGGATGCAGGCAATATTCCGGTAAATGTAGTGGACGTGCCGGATCTATGCACTTTTATTGTACCTTCCGTTGTAAAAAGAGGAGAGCTTACCATAGCAGTTTCAACATCCGGGGCAAGCCCTGCCCTTTCAAGGAGCATCAGGGAGGAACTCGAAGACCTCTACACAAAAGAAGCAGGGGACCTTCTTCAACACATTGCAGGAATAAGGAAGACCTTAATGGAGTCAGACATTCCGCCTGAGAAAAGGGCTGTGATTCTCAAAAGGCTCGGCAGCAGGGAAGTCCTGCAGATCCTCAGAGAAGAAGGCCCCGAGGGGGCCTTAAGGCATATTCAGGATATACTCGATCACTCAGGCTGAAATCTCTCCTCAAGCTTCTTCATTAACTGCGGCATGGTTGTGTACTCCAGGTCATCAAGCCCCAGTCTGTGAGGTTCAAAGGGTCCATGAGCCCTCATGTAGTCTCCAACTTCATTGCAGCGCTTTCTTGCCCTGTCAAATGCAGGGTCGTCAAAGAGGTCCCTCGGTCCCACGAGATGGCCGTTGCTGATCTGGAACCCCGCGGCTATCACCCTTGGCGGACCGTCAAACCTTGACGGGTTGGCCTCATAAAAAGGCACCGGCATCAGCGGTCCATGATGAGAACCACGCATCCAGCCCTCTACTAAATGGGGGAAGCTGAAGGGCTCAAGTGCCTCACCCACGGCAGGCATACCCGACTGGCACCTGACAATCAGGACAGGGTCATCCTTTCCAACATATCTGCCTGCAATCAGGCTCAGTTTCTGTGTGGAAGCAGAGGCACATACCTCTCCGTCCTTTCTGTAGACCCGCCTTATAAGGTACCTCCTCATCGCACCTATAAACATCAGCAGGTCATATATCTCCTCCGGACATGAAAGGGTAATACTCCTGTGTCCGTAAACATCGACAACCTCAAAGCTGAACCCCTCATGCATGGTTGGGTCGATCACCAGCCCGGCAGTGTTGAAAGGATCGGCAAATATCTTGTACAGGGGCAGGTTCCAGGCCCCCGGGGATGTCTTGTCAGCCATAAAGATTATAACAGGCTCGGATTTCCTCTCAACAAACTCCATCTCCGCCACTCCGGGGCCCATCCCTCTCACAGTTCCTGAAAAGGCATCACCGAGCAGGTCCTGACCAGCCCCGTAAAGCTTGAGCCTCTTTGCCTCTTCAGTTGCAGCAACAAATGTGTCCCAGGCAAGCTGGTGGACCTCCTCATTATCAACGCCCCGGGTGTGCGTCATAATGAGCTCAAGGTCGTCACCAACCCGCGTAACATGAAAGTCTGTAAGGTCTCCCCGCTCCTTTGCCTTGGCGAGCCGCTCCCTGGCAATATCAATAAGGTTCTGGTGGATACTTGAATGACCAACATAGCCCCCTACATCAGCCTTGATAACACTGAGGGTAATCTTGTCAGACATAGCAACCTCCTGCTTTTTGAGCCTACTTTTTAAGTTTTTTGCCGAGCCTTTTCTCTACAGACTTTACCTTGAGTTCCAATCTGTTCGGCTTTCCCTTCCGGTCATCGATCGAGATGTTTATTATGGTCCTGTCTGCCTTCTTCATCACTGCAGTGTGACATTTTTTGATGAGTCCCATTATCTCCGTCCACTCCCCCTCCACACAGGTTCCCATGGGATTGACCTTGTAAGGCAGGCCGCTCTCGTCAACAATCCTCAGTACGTCGGCGAGATAATCCCCTATGCTGCTGCCAACACCTAACGGGATTATACTGAATTCTGCCAGCATTGCTCACCTCCCTGTAATTCTGCAGGTTGACAATGAAAACAAATACTTCCGGATTCTGGTTCCTCTGACATGAACTGTCTGTTATAATGAGAAGTGAGGGGGATGGAAGAAGTCCATCCCCCGGAACAAAAAATGAGTTATTTGATTGCATCCTTCAAGCCTTTACCTGCTATGAACTTTGGAACCTTGGCAGCGGCTATCTTAATCTCTTCGCCTGTTCGCGGGTTACGACCCTTTCTGGCCTTTCTCTTGGTGACCGAGAAAGTACCAAAACCAACAAGCGTCACCTTCTGATTTTTCTTGAGAGACTTCTTGATGTTATCAAGAACAGCATCCAGCGCCTTGCCTGCATCTGCCTTGCTCAACCCGGCATCTGAAGCAACCTTGTCAATGAGATCAGACTTTGTCATTTAATCTTCTTCCCCCCTTTCTTTTAAGAGATTGTTTTGATTTTAATAAACCATTTGAGGTCTGAATGGCCTGCATTCAACCTCCTGGATAAAACTTCCTATAGTGAGTGCCTTACCCATTATATTTTCTTTATCACGGACCTTCCGAGTTTCAGACAAAAAAGACCCGTTGTGCCAGGGGACCGGGATTATTAATTTTCAGCGGGTTTTACGGTCTTTTAAGGTTCTTGAATAACAGTAGCAAGAAAAATTTTTTTTGTCAAGAAAAAAATTAACAGATTGCCTCTCTTATTGCCTTCAGGAGGGGTTTCACCTCTGAGTCCCTTATCGTCCTTGCATCAATGACAACGGTGCCTGCCCTTATCCTTGTAATTACTGCAACAGCACCCCTCCTCAGCCGCTGCTCTACAGCCGGGGCTGTCATTCCCTTTACCTTGAGTGTTACAACATATGTCGGCAGACTTACCCCTGGCAGGGAACCACCTCCGGCCTGAGACTCATCCCTTTCAATGGAGACCTGTGCATTTTTTACATCCCGTTTTATCAACAACTGAATCTTTTTGGCGCGTCTCCTTATCACATCATCTCCCTGCAGCAGGGACTTCAGTACAGGTATTCTCTCCCTTGCCTTTTCAGGGTCAGCATGAATGAGTAATGTTGCCTCCAGTGCAGCAAGGGTAAGTTTATCTATGCGAAGAGCCCTTGCAAGTGGATGCCTGGATATCTGCTCTATCAGGTCCTTCCTGCCGACAATTATTCCGGCCTGTGGTCCCCCAAGGAGTTTGTCGCCGCTGAACGTTACAATGTCCACCCCCTTACTGACCACCTCATGAACAACGGGTTCGTCATGTATGCCATAGGGTCTCAGGTCGGTAAAGCATCCGCTGCCGAGGTCGAACATAACAGTTACTCCCATTCTTTTGCCAATCCCGACAAGCTCTCCAATTGACACATCTTCTGTAAAACCGATCACTTTATAGTTGGACTGATGAACCTTGAGAAGCAGTGCGGTCTGCTCGTCAACAGCTCCTTCATAGTCCCCTGAATTTGTCCTGTTTGTGGTCCCAACCTCCTTCAGGAGCGCCCCGCTCTGCAGCATGACATCAGGAATCCTGAAGGCCCCTCCAATCTCGATAAGCTCACCCCTTGAGACTACAACCTCCCTGCCCCTTGCAACTGCGCTGAGGCAGAGCAGCACGGCCGCAGCATTATTGTTAACAACAACAGCATCTTCGGCACCTGTGATGTCCTTCAGTATCCACCTGACATGGTCATACCTCTCTCCCCTCCTGCCCTCCTCGAGGTTATATTCAAGATTGGAATATCCCGCGGCAACATCCATGACATTGTTCAAAACCTCAGGGGGCAGGGGTGCCCGGCCAAGGTTGGTGTGTATTACCACCCCTGTTGCATTTATGACCGGCTTTAGCCTGCGCTCTACAAGTTTCTCTATCTTTATCTCGATATCGCCGGCTATGGCGTTGAGGCTGACATCAGGGGTGAAGCCTTCGAGTATCTCCCCCCGTTTAAAGGCTATAATCTCCCTGATAGCACGTAGAATGTATCTTCTCGGGTAGGACTTCAGCCACTTAAGTCCGTGAGGGCTTTTCATGACCTCATCCACTGAGGGGATTTTTCTCAAGAGTTCCTTTTGTTCCATAATGGTTTTTTAAACCTGCTCTGTTGCCTTCATGTTTGCCGCCCTGCCTATTATACCGAAATGTAATCGCACTGTAAATAGCAGGTTAAAAAGTGATCAAACCCGGCTATGCCGGGTTTGATCCAGTCTGGTAGCCTGACCATTCATTGAATGGTTTTACCTATCAACAGGGGTTAAATCCCTGATAGGGGTAAAGCCCTGTTGTGAATGGCAAGGCCTTGGGGAGGGGTAAGCTAAATAACATAAACCCACAAAAACATCCTGATCGAAAAATACCACGTTCAACTTTTAATAAAAAAAACAGCGTGCCTTCGTCTTCCCTGAATTCAAGTAATTCATAGCCGGTGTTCCTGCATAATGACGGGATAGCAAGTCTGGTACTGGTATCATTGGCTATTACCTGGAGCACCTTGCCCTTTTTCATGCCTTCCAGTGCCTTCATTGTCAGAACAGTCGGTCCCGGACATGAAAGCCCCTTGACATCCAGCATCTTGTCAACCTTGATCTCTTTTGGCACCGCAGGCTCCTTTGTTATAACTTAAATCATGCAAACATGGTGCCACTTCAGGATTATGCGGAATCAGGTTATGAACGCATAATCCTGACTTTGTCCGGCTGGCTTGGCTTTGATCCCCATACACCTGACCGGAGGCGGAAGAGGCAAGCAATAAACACGATGGACAGGTTGGACTGTTTTGATGTCATCCCTGTCCAGTTCGGCACAGGTAATTACCACCCTCTGTGCCGTAACGGACAGAGAGGTGCCTGCGTTTGATTTATCATTGGCCTATGCATTAATGTATAGTATGCTGCATTTCATGCAGCACCTGCGCAGCTCAGAACTTACAACTAAAAGAAAAGAACCGCTGTCAACGCTGTACCATCTGCATGAACTGGCTGTTTTATCATATAGGAGAAGAATATGCGATAGCATTAATATGCTTTGCCCTGTCAATCAGGGTTTTATCCATCTCCCGTTCGGAAAACCCCGCCCTTGACAAAGAGAAAAGAAGCAGAATGTTCCTCATCAGTTCAGGGTTCGTGCTGCTGGGTATCAGCAGTGTCATACACGCCACCATACACACTGCTGGTCTGGATGAAAACATCCTTTACCAGACACTCCTTGGCTACTGCCTTGGACTCCTTATACTGATAGTAGCTGTTTCCGTGGAAAAGCCCTGGACTAAAAAGGCCTTTCCACTGCTTTACCTTCCCCTTTTGATCCTGCTTTTCCCCGATGTCTACAGAAAATTTCCCATATTCGGCGAGTTCAGACCACTGATATGGATTATCATTGCCTATCTCTCGGGAGTTGTTTGCATGCTCTATATCGCAGCATTCCATCATACCGGACTCAGGGCATATCTGTACCTTGCACTCGGACATGCCCTGATATGCATATCTGCAGTCCTGCTCTTTTTCCCGGCACCGATAGGGTCGACAATCTGGGTGTATGGTCATCTCTTCAGGCCGGTGGGGTTCGGAATACTTTTTTTCAGCCTGAAACAGGAGGGACTTTTACAGTTAAAGGGAAGCATGCTCTACAGGACACTTACTGCATTCAGCCTTCTCGCTGCCATCCCCCTGCTCGTCTTCGGCATGGTGGTCTTCTATGAAAACATTAATCCACTCCACCTCACAGGAAGAAGGATTATAGTCTTTCTTCTTCTGCTGATTACCCTGGCATCTGCACTGCTGTTCGGACTTGGCCTGATAATAAAACTTATACGCCCGCTGCTTACCCTGAAAGATGCCGTGGACAAGCTTGCAGAAGAAGGATTCAATAAACAGATAGAGGTTAACAGCAGTGATGAGATAGGGGAGCTCTCCAGGGCATTCAATGATATGGTTGTCAAGTTGAATCACTCCCTTTCAGAACAGGACAGGTTGAGCAGACTTGCGGCTACAGGTGAACTGGCAGCCACGCTTGCACATGAGATTAAAAATCCCCTTAATGCAATAGGAGGGGCCGCCCTGTATATCAAAAAGAACTTTAAAGGGAGCCTCATCCGGGAATTTTTAGGGATTATCTATGACGAGGTGGCAAGGATTAACAGGCTGACCACCACGCTGCTGGACTTTGCAAAGCCTGTAAAGCCCGAACCAGAGCCATCGGATATAAACAGGCTTGTCAAAGAAACACTCGGTTTTTTGAGACAGGAAAGCGAAGAGCAGGGTATAATTATCGAGACCGATTTGCAAAGAGATATCCCGGTAACCTCTTTTGACTACCACCAGATAAAGCAGGTGCTTATAAACCTCCTGATTAATTCTTTTGATGCCGTGGAGAAAAATGGTAAAATTAAAGTCAGCACCACTCTGTCCGGCAGGGGGCTGCTTCTTTCGGTCCAGGACAATGGAAAGGGTATTGGAGAGGAAGATATGGAGAATATTTTCAATCCCTTTTTCACCACCAGGACACGGGGAACCGGTCTCGGGCTGGCTGTATCGAGGAAGATAGCCAAGGAGCATGGTGGGGATATAACTGTTGAAAGTGAGCTCAACAAGGGAAGCATATTTATCCTGTTTTTACCACTGAAGAGATGAAACAGACCATACTTATAGTTGACGACGAGATAAATTCACTGAAGGTGCTCTCAGCCACTCTCAGGAAAGAGAGATTCAATGTGGAGACCGCCAGAACCGGTGAAGAGGCGATATCGCGGTTTAAAAACAACCATGTCGACCTGATAATATCGGATTACAAACTGCCGGGGATTGATGGCGAAACACTTCTCGAAGAGGTCAAGGCAAAGAACCCCAATATGCCTGTTATCCTCATGACTGCCTACGGCACTATTGAAAGGGCTGTAGATGCCATGAAGAAGGGCGCATACACCTATTTGACAAAACCTATTTGACAAAACCTGTAAATCTCGATATCATGATATCCATGGTGAGGGATGCCTTGCAGAAGAGGGAATGGGTGCTGGAAACAAAGGAAGACATACCCGGCAGGTATCAGTTCCTGAATATTATCGGTAAATCAGCAGCAATCCAGGAAGTATTCTCCATGATTCAACGCGTCAGCAAGACTGACGCCGCTGTCCTCATACTCGGCGAAAGCGGCACAGGCAAGGAACTGGTTGCACGGGCCCTTCACTATACCTCGCTGAGGGCAAACAGTCCGTTTATCCCCATAGACTGTACCACGATCCCCCCGGAGCTGATGGAGAGCGAGCTCTTTGGTTATGAAAAAGGGGCTTTTACCTGTGCCTATGACAACAAGGTCGGTCTTATCGAGATGTCAGAGGGAGGCACCATATTTTTTGACGAGATCGGTGACCTCGACTTTGCACTCCAGAAAAAACTGCTCAGGTTCCTTCAGGAAAAGGAGGTTCACAGGCTTGGCGGAAAGAAGAAGATAAAGGTCGATGTCCGTATCCTTGCCGCAACCAACAGAAATATAGAGGAGGCGGTTGAAAAGGGTGACTTCAGGGCAGACCTTTACTACAGGCTCAATGTTATAACAATTAACATCCCCCCGCTCAGGGAAAGGAAAGAGGACATCCCCATCATAGCCGCTCACTTCCTTGAATTCTTCAGCAGGAAAAACAAAAAAAACATTCCGGGTTTTGATTCAAAAGTCACTGACATCCTTATAAATCATGACTGGCCGGGCAATGTCAGGGAGCTTGAAAATGTTATTGAGCGTGCGGTTATTCTATGCCCTTACGAGCAGATAACAGTTGACTGTCTTCCCCGTAAACTCAAGCTGGTCGCTGAAGAAGACCGCTTTGGAACCGATGGGTTTAACCTCGTTGAGATGGAAAAAAGAGTTGTGCTGAAGGCCCTTGAGAAGACATCATGGAACCAGTCAAGGGCAGCAGCCCTTCTCGGTATAAGCCGCAAACAACTCAGGACCAGGATGAAGAACCTCGAATTGTTACCGGGATAGATACAGCAGGCTATAGTTTTTAATCTCCCTGTATGAAAAGACAGGGCCGTCTGTACAGATGTATCTGGGACCTGCATAACAATGACCACATTTACCGACCCCGCACTTCATGTGTGCCTCAAGAGTGGTAATTATTCTCTCCTCAGGCATTCCAAAGAGGAATAGCTCTCCCATGGCGGCCTTTATCATCACCTCGGGGCCGCATATATAGGCTGCGGCCTTCTGCAGGTCTGAATGCACCTCCTGCCAGAGGCCTGTTACCAGACCGACATGGCCCTTCCAGCCTTTATCAGCCCTGTCCACAGTGAGAAGGACCTTTATTCCCCTCTCCTTCCAGCCCTTCATCTCATCCCTGAAGACAATATCATCAGGAGTTCTTGCACCGTACAGGAGCGTTACCTGACCCACATCCTCTCTTTTTTTCATAAACCACTGGAGAAGCGGTCTTAACGGGGCCATGCCGATCCCGCCTGCAACTACTACAACATCCCTGCCCCTGGAGATATCCAGGGGAAAGCCGTTGCCATAGGGACCTCTCAGCCATAACGAATCTCCGGCTTTCAGGGAATGGATTGCCCCGGTAACGAGGCCGGCCCTCCTTATGCACAGCTCCACCGTATTACCCTTTCCGGAAAGGGATGTCACTGATATGGGAACCTCTCCTGCACCCCATACCGAAACCATAAAGAACTGTCCCGGTGCATATTCAAGCGGCATTTGAGTCCTTACCCTGAAGAGGCTCACGTCCCTGCCCTCGGGTATAATCTCCTCGATCTTTCCGCTTACAGGCAAGTATATATTTTTCATTTTTCACTTACCATTTTTCATTTGTCATTTGTTATTTGTTATTTGTTTTCCTCTTCCGTTGAATCCTGTTAATCCTGTCTGAGAAAATTCCTGTTTTTGCTTATCAGTTATTCTTTATTCTTCCTCTCCGTTAATGGCGAGTCCCTTTATCTCTGTTGCGATGGTTGCCATATCTATTTTCCCGGGACACGTTACGGCACATCTGCCACAACCCACACACCCGAATTCGTTCAGCGTCTCCGGATAGTGGACAAGCTTGTGGTAATACCACCTCATAGTCCTCAGAACCCTTTTTTCATTTGGCAGTATACCACCGGCCATTCGAGTAAAACCCTTGAAGAGACATGTATCCCAAAGCCTTATCCTCTCTACACCGTCTGGGTATGTCCTGTCGGTTACAGTGAAGCACGTACAGAGTGGACAGTCATAAACACAGCCGCCGCACTCAAAACATCGCCCCGCAACCTTTTGCCAGAAGTCGTCCTTTAACCGTCCGGCAAGGATCATCCGGCGGGGGCTTTCAAGGCTTATCCGCTTCTGAAACCTCGCCTTTGCACTCAGAAAAACCTCGTACTGATCATCATAGTCTGTCTTTCGTGGTCTGCTGAAGAGAAAGGACATCCCCCTGACTGTCTTTATTCCCTCAGCAGAGGCTGCCTGAACAAAGTACCTGTTGCCAAGGTCGGTCAACTGTATGTCAAAACCCTCATCAAGATAAGGGCCTGTTCCAAGCCCGATGCAGAAGCATGTCGGATCAGGGTTATTGCAGACAACAGAGATAAACAGGGTATTCTTCCTCCGCTGCTCATAATATGGATCCCTGTACCCTTCGAGATAGAATCTGTCCAGGAGCCTGATGGCAGAGATGTCGCAGGACCTGACACCAAAGATGACACGCTTCTTTTTATCCATCAGGTCCAGAATCCTGTTTTTTCCAGAAGATTCCTTCATGTGCACGTCAGGGGATACGGGTTGCGGTCTGGAGGGAAAAGCCAACTCGTGACTCGTAACCTTTAATCTGAGCATGGGGTCGTATTGGGGGATAAGGAATTCCTTGGGCGAAGGCAGCGATGCAGGGGAGTCAAGTATGACCTCATGAATCTGCTCAACGCTCCTGAAGACGATATCCTTGCCCTCATCATCCCTTAACGGTCCGATAAGGTCCTTCTCTTTTCTTAACTGCCTCAGCCAGTAAGAGAGGTGATTTTTTTCAAGTATCCATTCGTTCTTCATGTCTCGATCTTCTCAATCTTTACTGCACAGACCTTGTATTCCGGTATTTTTGCCCCAGGGTCTGTGGCCGGGTTTGTCAGGATATTTGCAGCAGCCTCCATGAAATGAAACGGGATGAAGACCGTTCCCTCAGGGGTTCTCCCGGTCACAAGGGCCCTCGGCTCTATCGAGCCCCTCCTTGAACTAACCCTCACCCTTGTCCTTTTTCCGATACCGAGCCTTTCTGCATCAGCGGGGTTTATCTCTACGAGGCATTCAGGCTCTTCCCTTTCAAGCACAGTGGTCCTCCTGCACATCGTCCCTGTATGATAATGGAATGAGAGGCGTCCGGTTGTAAGGAGAAAGGGGTATGCCTCATCAGGCGGCTCGTCAGGCGGCAGGAAATCCACTGTAATGAACGAGCCAAGCCCCTTGGCAAATTTCTTTCTGTGCAGGTAGGGGGTTCCGGGATGGCTGCTGTCAGGGCAGGGCCATTGAAGGCCGAACCCCCCTGATAGCCTGTGGTGGAGTATACCTCCGTAAGACGGAGTAAGGAGGGCTATCTCCTCCATAACCTCATAGGGGCCCCTGTAGGACATGCTGTAACCCATCTTTTCTGCAAGGGCACATATTATCTCGCCATCAGGCATTGATTCACCAACCGGTCCGACCGCCCTGCCGAGAAGCTGAACTCTCCGCTCGGTATTTGTAAAGGTACCTTCCTTTTCGGCAAAGGATGCAGCGGGCAGGATTACGTCGGCAAGGCTTGAGGTCTCGTTTGGGAATATGTCCTGTACAACAAGGAACTCAAGCATTTCCATAGACTCCCTGACATGATGAAGGTCAGGGTCGGACATCAGGGGATTTTCTCCCATTATGTACATGGCCTTCAGACTGCCCACACGTGCTGCATCCATCATCTCCATTATTGTCAGCCCGGGATTGACGGGGAGTTTTTTGCGCCATGCCCTTTCAAACTTCCTTCTTGCCCGCGCGTCAGTCACTTTCTGATATCCACTGTAAACATTCGGCAGTGCCCCCATATCGCAGGCCCCCTGCACATTGTTCTGTCCCCTCAGCGGGTTGATACCGGACATCGGCAGGCCGATATGTCCGGAGAGCATGACCAGGTTGGCACAGGCCCTTACATTGTCCACCCCGGTTATATGTTGTGTAATCCCCATTGCATAAAAAAGCATGGAGCGTTTCTCCATGGCATATATCCTTGCCACACGCCTTATATCATTGGCCTTGACCCCGGTAATCCCCTCAACAGTTGCCGGTGAATAACGCTTCAGCTCCTCTTCAAAGGGGTCGAAATTCTCGGTCCTTCTTCTGACAAAGTCGGCATCCACAAGCCCTTCGCTCACTATTACATTCATTATCCCCATCAGAAGGGCAACGTCTGTGCCGCTGCGGTGCCTGAGGTGGATATGGGCAAACTCTGCTATCTGTGTCCTTCTCGGGTCTGCAACTATCAGTGTTGCCCCACGGTCAACGGCCTCAAGCATATGCATACCGATCATCGGGTGCTGTTCCGTGGTGTTCGAACCAATCACAAAGAGGAGGCTTGCATCAGCAATCTCGCTTATGGAGTTGGTCATTGCCCCGGAACCGAATGCAGCAGCCAGACCACCCACGGTTGAGGAGTGACAGAGCCTGGCACAGTGGTCAATGTTGTTTGTACCAAGCACGGCCCTTGCAAACTTCATCATCAGGTAGTTTTCTTCATTTGTACACTTTGCTGAACTGAGAATCCCTGTGGAGTCAGGCCCGTGTTTTGTCCTGATCTCACCAAGGCGTGCTGCTACAAGGGTCAATGCCTCATCCCAGGTGGCCCTTTTCAGGCTTTTCCCTTCTCTTATCAGGGGATATTTCAGTCTGTCGGGGTGGGTGGCAAACTCATGGGCATTCCAGCCCTTTACACAGAGGCTCCCCCTGTTTACCGGGTGGGCCCTGCTCGGAGAGGTGCCTGTAATCCGCCCGTTCTCCACATGGAGGTAGAGGCCGCAACCGCAGCCGCAGTAGGGACAGACCGTCATAATCTTCTTCATAGAGGTTATTATAGCAGAGGGCGTATCATCTGTATATGTCCGGATTGATTCCCGATCTGCTGTAAGGAGATAAATTTGATATAATAGAGACTCGTTGATTCCCGGATGCAGAAAAGACAGCGGGTAATCCCCAGGGCTTCAAGGATGTCCGGGCAGGTCCCGACTTAAGGAGGTTAAGGTTATGGAGTATTCAGTTGTTTTCATTACAGCACCTGATGAAGAAGAAGCAGCAAGGATTGCAAGGACTATTGTTGAAGAAAGGCTCGCAGGGTGTGTGAATATCGTAAAGGGCATACGTTCAATCTATAGCTGGGAAGGGAAGATAGAGGATGAACACGAGGTCCTTATGATTGTAAAGACAAAAAGGGCCCTCTTCACAGTACTTGAGAAGAGGGTGAAAGAACTCCATTCCTATAGCGTACCGGAGATAATTTCACTTCCGCTTGTTGAGGGCTCTGAAGATTATCTGAAGTGGCTTGATAATGAATTGATACGTTGACCCTATACTGCCTCTACTGCCTTGACCTCAGGGATATCCTGCTTCATTGCAGTCTCAATCCCTCCCTTCAGTGTCATTATGGACATGGGACATGTACCGCAGGCGCCAACGAGTCTCACCTTTACGATATTGTCATCTGTAATCTCAACGAGTTCGACGTCTCCACCATCCCTCTGAAGCGTTGGCCTGATCCTGTTTATCACCTCTTCAACCTTTGTCCTGTCAATCATTGATATGCTCCTCTCTGGATCGAATTTTTATCAGGGTAATCTGAATAACCCCGTAATTACTCTATTTTCCTATTTTCAGCATACCAAAAGCAACCCTGCAAGGGCTTCCTGATTCGTGCAGTTGACAAAGTTTTCTCTTTATTGTACTCTATACATTAGAATTATGAGAGAAGCTTTTTATTCAAGGTCTCTTCAGGCTATAATCAGGATATAATTTATGTACACGTTGCTCCTGCCGTATCAGAGGGGAGGAAGATGCAGATTCCTGTTCATACCTAAAACACCGATATCAATTAATGGTTGTACCCAACAGGCGGCAATTTTGATGGCATTATGTTTTATTGCAGGGATGCCGTCTTTTACCCTTAAGAGCCTGAGGAATGAAAAATAGCTTTCAACGGCTGAGAATATCACGAATACCAGCCTCTTTTATAAACAATCAAGTTTTATGAAAATTCAAGGCTCTGAAAACCTGCCGGTCTAATCAGGTTAATAAATATCTTCAGCTTTAGAAAAAAACAATGAAGAAGCCATAGGCTTTCTTAGTAATACTTATCTGGAAAGACTTGACACCTTAACAGATATTTTAAGGAGTGCATCATGAGTAATGTCTCGATTTCTGAACTAAAAGAAAAGACCATTGAGGAACTCTCCCAGGTAGCCCACCATCTGCGTATTGACGGGGCCGCGGGAATGAGAAAACAGGAACTTATATACGCAATATTACATGCCCAGGCTGAAAAGACCGGGAACCTTTTTGCAGAGGGTGTCCTTGAGATACTGCCTGACGGCTTTGGTTTTCTGCGTTCACCTGATTACAGCTACCTGCCAAGCCCGGACGATATATACGTATCCCCATCGCAGATAAGGCGGTTTAATCTGCGGACAGGTGACCTTGTATCCGGACAGATACGGCCTCCGAAAGAGAGTGAGCGGTATTTTGCGCTGCTTAAGGTCGAGGCCATCAACCATGAACCACCTGATGACAATATAACGCGTCCGCTCTTTGATAATCTCGTTCCCTACTACCCAACTGAAAAGATTAACCTGGAGCACAGCTCAAGCGATTATTCCACAAGGGTTATGGACCTCATCACACCTGTTGGCAAAGGACAACGAGGCATGATTGTTGCAGCTCCGAGGACAGGCAAGACCATGCTCCTGCAGTCAATTGCCAAGGCCATAAAGCATAACCAGCCGGAGATACACCTCATTATTCTCCTTATTGATGAGAGGCCTGAGGAGGTAACAGACTGGAGAAGACAGGTTGTTACTGCGGAGATAATAGGGTCTACCTTTGATGAACCACCTCAGAGACATACACAGGTATCTGAAATGGTTATTGAGCGGGCAAAGAGGCTTGTTGAGATAAAGAGGGATGTCGTCATACTCCTTGACAGTATAACCCGGCTTGCCCGGGCATACAATACCATCATTCCTGCAAGTGGAAAGGTCCTCTCCGGAGGTCTTGATGCCCATGCCCTTCAGAAACCCAAGCGGTTTTTCGGTACGGCAAGGAATATTGAGACCGGAGGCAGCCTTACAATCATTGCCACCGCCCTTGTTGATACAGGCAGCCGTATGGATGATGTCATTTTTGAAGAATTTAAAGGCACAGGCAACATGGAGCTCCATCTTGACAGAAGACTTGTTGAGAAAAGGATATTCCCGAGTATTAACATCAATGCCTCCGGTACGAGAAAAGAGGAGTTGCTGGTTGACAAGGATGTGCTTAACAAGATGTGGATACTCAGAAAGGTACTTAATCCCCTGGGAACAGTGGAGAGTATGGAATTTCTGTTAGGCAAGCTCAGAGGCACCAAAGCCAACAAAGAGTTTCTTGAAATGATGAATAAATAGTAAAGTCATGTTTTGGGCTCATTTATGAAGGGCCAGCGGAGCAGGGCAGAGACGTTTTCCTTTATCGGTTTGATATCAGGAGGGAAAGCCGAGCCTTTTGTTGGCTTTTTCATTAATGAACATCATTGTGCCGGTTCTGGAAGCAGTGATTACCAATAGCAGGGACAAAGTATGGATTTTGTTGATAACGGAGCGTGTTTTGTCTGTGGAAAGGCAAATCCTTCAGGACTAAGACTCGATTTCTCTGCCTCAAATGGTCACGCAAGCGCTACATACCTTCCGGATAAAATACACCAGGGATACCGGGACATTCTCCATGGCGGACTGATTTCAACCCTCATTGACGAAGCTGCAGTAAAGGCAGCATCCTCTCTTGGTATCAAGGCCATTACCGTCGAGATATGTATCAGGTTCAAGACCACGCTTATGATAGGTGAAAGATGTGTGGTTGAGGCCTCTGCCGAACCGGTCAGGGGGAGGCTGATAGAAGGGGTTGCTGTGGTGAAAAAGATGGACGGGACCATAGTTGCTGAAGGACATCTCAAGCTTTTCAGTGCCAGGTAAGATTAGGGTAGCATCTTTCCCCGCGAAGTGTTCCTGTGAGTATGCAGTACAGAATCTTCCCTGAAAGCCCCACGCACCTTTATTTATTAAACAGGCTCTTCTTCCCGGGCTATTTTCCTGTTAACAAAATACTGCTGCAGGATGCTCAGAAGATTACTTACAAGCCAGTAGAGGACAAGGCCTGACGGGAATTTCAGGAAGAGGAAAGTAAAGACTATGGGAAGATAGGTCATTATCTTCTGCTGCTGTGATTCCATAGTTGTTGGCGTCATCTTCTGCTGAATAAACATGGTAGCCCCCATAATTATGGGTAATATGTAGTAAGGATCCTTTTCCGAGAGGTCCTGAATCCAGAAGATAAACGGTGCACTCCGAAGTTCAATTGCAACAAGGAGTACCTTATATAAAGCAAAGAAGACCGGAATCTGTATAAGCATCGGCAGGCATCCGCTCATGGGATTCACCTTGTATTTTTTGTACAGCTCCATCATTTCCTTCTGCATCTTCTGAGGGTCTTTTTTGTACTTCTGCTTTATCTCGGTCATCTTTGGCTGAAGGGCCTGGAGCTTTTTCATGGACTTCTGTCCCTTGTTGATAAGGGGTATAAAGGGAATTCTCACCAGGATTGTAAGAAGCGCTATTGACCAGCCATAATTGCCGATAGCCCTGTAGAATAACTTCAGTATCCAGAAGAGAGGTTGTGCAAGTATGGAGAAAAAGCCAAAGTTTACAATATATTCGAGACCAACACCAAGGCTCTTCAGCCGGTCATACTCTTTGGGCCCGGCATAGAGGAGAAGTTTGTTCTTGCCCGCGGGGAGATTTACTGCAACAAGCGCATCTCCGTTGCCGGTGCGCCATACCTTTGCACCTATAGCTTTCTCAAGCGGGACAAGTGAGGCAAAGAAGTATTTGTCTTCCTGGGCTATCCATTTCAACTCTGAGCCAAAAATCTTGGGTTCTTTGAGCTTGTTGGGTTTAATCTCAACCCTGTCAGCATCCTTGAGTATTACAGGTCCGATATGGCCTCCGTAGCCCACTGCACCTGATATGCCAAATCCAGTGCCGAGGGTAACCCAGTAGTTATCCGGGCCCTGAACCTCTTCAATGAGTTCAATATCGTAATTATCTGAGAAGAATGAATACGTTCTTTTTATTACGATCCCGTCTCCTCTGTATGTGAATGAGAGGGAAGCCCTGTCTCCTTCGTTTCTTAAGTTAATATTGTCCTGCCCTTCGCTGATGGTAAAGTTCACCTTGTCAAAGACGAAGTTTTTGCCGTCTGTTCCCATGGCAAGGGCCGGGACCTCAGCATCAGTCCTCATTAAAACCACCTCAAGGCCCTCGTCATCCCGGTATTTTTTTAGCTGCCAATTTTTGATGGTTCCGCCTTTTGACGAAAAAAGTGCCGTATAGAGGGGGGTCTCTACCTTCAGGAGTCTCTCTTCAGATGCCATTGTACCTTCAGGCACAAAGAGATTTTCTGCCTTTGGCACAGAGGGCCTCTCCGTTACCCTTTTCTGTATGTCCTGTGCGACATTCCGGGGTTGTTCAGGTCTCCGGGGCTGTGGTGAAGGTGCAAAGAAATACTGATACCCAAGGAGTACCACGAGGGCAAGTACAATCGCAATTAAAGTTCGTTTTTCGAAATTTTCTTCCATAGTTACCTATTTTACAGGGTCATATCCACCTGGGTGGAAAGGGTGGCATTTTAATATCCTTTTTGCAGACATAACGCTGCCTCTAAAAGTTCCATACTTGTTAATTGCTTCGATTGAATACTCGGAACAGGTTGGAACGAATCTGCAGCTCTGTGGCAAGACCGGTGAGAGCAACACTTTGTAGCTTTTTATAAGTAAGATAATCGGACTTTTCATTTCAAACGGTTTTTAGCTTCTCAGTCAGGTCCGGCACTATCTCAGATGACTTTGCGGTAACGCATCGCTGCCTGGGAATCAGTATAATGTCATAGCCGTGTAACTTTGAGACTCCTTCTTCCTTTAAGACCAGACAAAGGGCTTGCCTCATTGCTTCCCTGAGCAGCCTCTTTGTCCTGTTTCTGACAACAGCGTTTCCTATCCTTTTACTTACGGCCAGACCTAATCTGATACTGTTCAGGTTATTTGGTAGGGCGTAGAGGATAGTGTGTTTCGATACAATTTTTCGTCCGGATCTGAAGACTTCCTGAAAATCCTTCTTTTTTCTCAGACGGTCAATTTTTTGCGGCCTTTTGCCCTTCTTCTCTTTACAACCTTCCGACCGCTTTTTGTTCTCATCTTTATGAGAAACCCGAGGGACCTTTTTCTTTTGATCCTGTGAGGACGATATGTTGTGTATGCTCCTCCCATCTGTTTTTCCCCTTGTTATTCTTTTTAGTTTGCGTATTAGTTTACGGATACGAAGTATAAAGTTTTAAAGGCACTTATGTCAAGAAAAAGATGCGGCAGGAATCATGAATTTCCTGAAGGTAGACGTTGCCCTACGGCAGGAGTTCCCTGAAATCTCCGACGGCAAGGAAGTTGCCATTATCTCCTGCCTCCTTATCCTTTGAGCTTGCCATTGTCTTCAGTACAATGTATCTGATACCAAACTCCCTGGCTGCCTCAAGGTTTTCCATAACGTCATCAATAAAAACCGTTTTTTCCCTGTCAAAACGCAGCATTTTTTCTGTCCTCCGCCAGAATTCGATGTCCTCCTTGGGACAACCAATTTCTGAAGAGGTAATGACCTTGTCAAAGTATCCGCCTATAGAGGTCTTTCGCAGCTTTATCTTAAGGGTCTTGTAGTGGGCGTTTGTAGCAAGTATGACCTCTTTGTTGGCACTTTTCAGCTCCCTGAGAAAATCCTCAACATGGGGATGTACCTCTATCAGGTGCCTTATCTGCTCTTTAAGCGCAGGGATGTCGAGGTCAAGTTCCCTTGACCAGAAATCAATATCCGTCCAGTTAAGCGTACCCTCGTGGACCTTGTACTTCTTTAACAATTCCTCTTTTGCCCTGCCAAAGGTGATGTTGTGTTTTTCTGCATATTTTTCAGGCACGAGGTGTTCCCAGAAATAGTCATCAAAATATCTGTCCAGGAGGGTGCCGTCCATGTCGAGCAGGACGTGCTTGACCTCGGACCAGAGTGCCTTTTTAAATCTTTTAATATCCATTATTATTTAACCCCTCAGGTAAAACCTCTTGATATAGGTCAATTCAGAAATCTTTTCCAGGATGGCTGAAATAACCTCCTTGTTTTTAAACGTTATGGATAGATGATAGGTCACTTCGTTTTTAGTCCTGTCCATCTCATAGTCTATATTTGCAATATCGGCACCGGCCTCCTTAATGACTTTAACAACATCTTCCTCCTTTGCTTTGGGCTCGGTAGTCAGGGTAAGGATTTTGTATGTCAGTCTCGGAACCTTTACCTCAACCCTCCTGAGAGTCCAGAGCGAGAAGAATGTAATAAGGAATGCAGTCAATGCCGGGACATAAAGACCGCTTCCTACTGCAAGCCCTATAACCGAGACAATCCACAGACAGGCTGCTGTTGTCAGTCCCTGGATGCTTAGCCCTGACTTGATTATAACCCCTGCACCAAGAAATCCGACCCCTGTAATGGCACCTGCTGCTATCCTTGCAGGGTCAATCCTGATTATCTCGGGGTTGAGTGTACTCATGCGATAGAAGTCATCGGAGACAATCATTATTAATACAGATGCGAGGCTCACAATAAGGTGGGTCCTGAAACCTGCAGGCCTGCCATGACTCTGGCGTTCAAATCCAATAATGCCGCCGAGCACGGCACCAAGCAGGAGTCTGAGGATAGTTTCTGTTGGATCAGTCATTGTCATAACGCTTCAGCTACGAACAAACACGGAGTCTCACTAATAAAAGAAACATCCGTTATACTGGTTTAATCTTCAGAAAACGCCTCTTCCCAACCTTTATTATGTATTCACCCTCGGGTAATCTCTCCTGGGGGTCAACAACACGACGGTCATTTATCCATACCCCGCCCTGCTTTATAAGCCTCATGGCCTCACCAGTGCTCTTGCAGAGACCTCCCTCTTTCAGCACCTGCGGCAGCCATATATCCTCATTGTTCCAGGTTACTGCCATTTCCGGGATATCATCCGGCAACTGTTTTTCCTTAAAAACCCTCTCAAACTCCTCCTGTGCCCTGAGGGCCGCATCCATGCCCCAGTAACGTCCTACCAACTCCAGCGCAAGGGCCTCCTTTGCCTTCTTTGGATGAACCGTGCCGTCTTTGATGCCCCTTTTCAGTGCTTCAAATTCTTCTATGCTTATATGGCTCAGTAATTCATAGTATTTGATCATTAATTCGTCTGTGATTGACAGCAGTTTGCCATACATCTCTTTCGGTGGTTCAGATATCCCTATGTAGTTGCCAAGGCTCTTTGACATTTTCTGAACACCGTCTGTGCCCTCCAGCAAAGGCATCATAATAACTACCTGCTCTTCCATGCCCGATTTTTTCTGAAAAGTCCGTCCCAGAAGGAGGTTGAACCGCTGGTCGGTCCCGCCCAATTCAATATCCGCCTTTAAAAACACGGAATCATATGCCTGAAACAGGGGATAATAAAACTCCAGAATGGTTATGTCCTGCTGAGACTCGAACCTCTTTTTAAAATCATCCCTTTCAAGCATCCTCGCCACTGTCTGCATTGCGCCGAGACGTACAATCTCCAGGGCGTTCATCTTTGAAAACCACTCGCTGTTGAATCTTATCTCTGTTCTTTCAGGGTCCAGGATTTTATATACCTGTTCCTTGTAGGTCTCTGCGTTTTTCAAGACCTCTTTTTCCGTTAAGGGTTTTCTTGTCTCGGACTTGCCTGAGGGGTCGCCGATCATCCCGGTAAAGTCCCCGATGAGGAATATCACCTCATGCCCCAATTCCTGCAACTGCCGCATCTTCTCAAGGAGCACCGTGTGACCAAGGTGTATGTCAGGGGCAGTAGGATCAAAGCCCGCCTTGATCCTCAGGGGTCTTCCCTCTCTCAGTTTCCTGAGGAGCTCTTCCTCCTTGATGATCTCTACAGTTCCTCTTTTGATTGTATTGATCTGTTTTTCCGGTGGAATCATGGTCGTTTATTATACTCCAAACGACGCATTTTTCAGAAGGGCTGTCTGTTAATCGGTCAGATAAGACGGATCAGTCAGATAGGACGGATAGCTGCCAACCTGTCAGGCCGGCATCAGACCCAGAAGTGAGGGTATCTGCGGTTTTTGTGTATGTTATTAACCAGGAGTGCAACAATTAACATGATAACCGCTCCAAGTCCAACGGGTACAATAGCATATAAATAACCCAGGCTGTGGATTTTGTTACTGCCTATTACTGCGATTAGTGAGGTTGCACCACCCGGTGGATGTAATGTCTTTGTGGCGTGCATAACGGCTATGGATGTGGCAACGGCCAGAGAGGATGCCAGCCACATTTGAGAAGGGAAAAGCTTGTAACAGGTAACCCCTATAATTGCCGAGATTATGTGTCCACCTATGAGGTTTCTTGGCTGAGCCAGCGGGCTTTTAATGGCACCGTATAGCAGAACTGCAGATGCTCCGAAAGAGCCTATCACCATTACAAGGTCAGTATCTTCAAGAATGTTGTAATTAGCGTAGGATACAGCGGCAATACCAAGGAATGCACCAATCCATGACCAGGCAATTTCAGAAAGACTTACCACTGGCGGGCTTTTGGTTGTTCCTTTCATTTTTGATAAATAACTGTATTTGATCTGAGTGTCTTTCATTGTTTTATCCCTTTTAAGAGTATCTGCTTAATTGGTTGTACCTGCATACTGTATAATATGCTTATTGCTGGCAGAAAATGTATGATTTGAATCATATCTCCGGATAAGACTTGTTTTTTTTACTCAGGGGATGATTTATCTCATGGACTCTCTGTATGTTCTGGTGTAAGATAGTAATCAGGAGAGCATTCTTGTTCACTATGTGTATTAACAAAAAAAGGAGGAAGCAATGGCCGAGGTATTGAATTTAAAGGAACTTATCAAATTCTATCCTGACAAGATTTCAAGAGAGATGCTTGCAGACACCCCGGAGATGAGGGTGGCCCTAATGTGTCTGGAGCCGGGGCAGGAATTAAAACCGCATAAGGCTCCACTGAGACTCATGATGTACTGTGTTGAGGGCAGGGGGGTATTCACAGTTGGTGATGAGGAGATTGAGGCTGACGAAAAGACGGCTATTCTCTGCGACCCGATGGTGCCGCACGGTTTTAAGGCCTCAAAGGGCGAGAGGCTTGTTGTTATGGCAGTGATTACGCCTGTAGAGTAACCACTTTCAAATTCTATACCCTTGCCCCTTTCTGATTTCTATTGCCCAAAAGAACAAGAGGTGATATACTGTTAAATAGTTCTTCTCACCGTGGAGGGAAGCCTGAAAACTTGGTTATAAGCGGGGGCAAAATTTGTGGATTACACGATCAGGATAGGGGGAGAGGCAGGGCAGGGGCTTCAGACAATAGGCGGAGTGCTTGCAAAGGTCTTCGCCCGCTCAGGACTCCATGTCTTTACTCATCAGGACTATATGTCCCGCATACGCGGAGGGCATAATTTCTACCAGATACGCCTCTCCGACAGAGAGGTCATGTCTTCGAGAGAAAAGGTTGATATCCTTATTGCCCTTGACCTCAACACTATTTCGATCCACAGGGGATCCCTCAGTGAAGAGGGGATAATTATTTATGATGCAGCCTTTATAAAAAAGGGCTTTGATTCCCCGGAGTTTTTAAACATACCATTTGAGGCGATTGCTGTTGAGGCCGGGGGCAACAGGATTATGGCAAATACAGTGGCAACCGGTGCGGTGCTGGGAATACTCGGCATGGACCTGAACATTTTTGAAGATATTATCCGTGAAAGGTTCAGTAAAAAGGGAGAAGAGATTGCCGGGAAAAACATTGCCTCGGCAAGGGCGGGCTTTGACCATGCCGTAAAAGTTTGCACCAGGTGTGATTTTGCCGTTCCTGAGCCTGGGGGAACACCCCTTATGCTCATCAATGGCAATGAGGCAACAGGCCTTGGTGCACTTATGAGCGGATGCAGGTTTTATGCAGCATATCCCATGACCCCGTCAACCGGCATTATGATCTTCCTTGCCTCAAAGGCCAAAGAATATGGAATAGTCATAGAGCAGGCAGAGGACGAGATATCTGCAATAAATATGGCACTGGGCGCTTCTTTTGCCGGCACAAGGGCAATGACAGGCAGTTCAGGCGGTGGATTTGCCTTGATGGTTGAAGGGCTCTCACTTGCTGCAATGACAGAGACCCCGATTGTAATCGCAGAGGTGCAGAGGCCGGGACCGGCAACCGGCCTGCCCACAAGGACCGAGCAGGCTGACCTCCTCTTTGTCCTCCATGCCGGGCATGGCGAGTTTGCAAGGGTTGTCCTTGCACCGGGTACGCCGGAGCAGGCTTTTTACCTCACAAACAAGGCCTTTGACCTGGCAGAGAAGTACCAGATTCCCGTATTTATCCTCTCAGATCAGCACCTTGCCGATAGTGAATGGACTTTCAGGGGGTTGGATACCGGCAGGTTAAGGCATAATGACTACAAGTTGAGGAGCGAAGCTCTTGAAAGCATCTCTGTTTATAAACGCCATAGACTGACGGAGAACGGGATATCTCCGATGGCTGTGCCGGGAGAGTCAGGGCACCTGATAGTGACGGACAGTGATGAGCATGATGAAGAGGGGCATATGATAGAAGATGCTGAAACAAGGATAAAGATGACGCAAAAGAGGTTGTTGAAGAAGCTGCCCCTCATCAGGCAGGAGATCGAGCCACCGCTTCTGTATGGCAGCGAGCGTCCGGATATAGTGATTGCTGGTTGGGGTTCAACATACGGGGTGATGAAAGAGGCTGTTGACGTGTTTTCAGGGGATTATGCAATTGCAATGCTTCATTTCAGCGAACTTTACCCGTTTCCATCAACTGAAAAATTTGATTACCTGAGTGTCCTTGGCAATGCAAGGCTCAGCCTCTGTATAGAGAACAATGCCACCGGGCAGTTTTCGCGCCTTATGAGGGCGGAAACAGGATACAAATTTGATGCAGGGATTAACAAATACGACGGCAGGCCCTTTACACTGGAAGGCCTTTCAGGAGAATTGGATGCCCACATTTCAAAGTTATGAGGGACAGACACCTGCATGGTGTCCCGGATGCGGCAATTTCCCCATCTTAAAGACCCTCAAGGAAGCCCTTGCAGAGCTTGAGATTGAGCCGCACCAGCTTACCGTTGTGTCCGGGATTGGACAGGCTGCCAAGCTCCCCCACTACATGAAGTGCAATACCTTCAACGGCCTTCACGGAAGGACCCTGCCTGTTGCAACAGGAATAAGGCTTGCAAATCATGAGATGCCTGTTATTGCCGTTGCCGGAGACGGGGACTGCTATGGGGAAGGGGGCAACCACCTGCTGCACGCAATCAGGAGAAACATAAATGTAAAACTCTTTGTTCATGATAATCAGGTATATGGACTGACAAAGGGGCAGGCATCACCAACAACCATGGAGGGGGTGGTTACAAAGACCCAGCCCTTTGGCAGCCTGTCAGAGGCATTGAATCCCATGGCAATGGCTGTTGCCCTTGATTGCAGCTTTGTGGCGAGGGGATTTGCAGGTGATGCGGAGTTCCTCAAGGGGCTTATGAAAGAGGCCCTTAATCATAAAGGGTTTGCCCTGCTTGATATACTTCAACCGTGTGTGACCTTCAATAAGGTCAATACATACCAGTGGTATAGCGGGAGGGTCTACCGCATAGGTGACGATCATGACCCCTTTGACAGGATAGAGGCATTTAAAAAGGCCCTTGAGTGGGGAGAAAAGATACCCACCGGGATTATTTACAGAAACAGCAGGCCAACCCTTGAAGAAAGAATTCCCGTTATTAAGGATACTCCTCTCATTAAACAGCGATTCTCTTTCAAAGAAGCTGAAAAGGAGATTCAGGGTTTTTATTAAGTTCAGATAAACCCTATTTTCCTTGATGTTTCTTTTTTCATCAGGTCTGTCACAAGCACTGATGCTGTTGCAAGTATACCTGCGGTGACCACCTCAAGGATTTTTGTGCGTATTCCCGGGGAACTACTTGCGCTGAGGATACCTTCTGTAATTGCATACGCAATAAGGCCTCCCCCCAGTAACAGGAGCCCATATAACACCCTGCGCCTGCTTCCCCTTTTCTTTTTGTTGAGATACAGGTTGATACATCCCACAAATCCGAGAATTGCACCGTTATAACCAAAGCTGAATCGGCTTGTTTTCTCGAGCTCGGAGGACTCGACCGAACCAGAAACATAGAGTATCATGTACCCGATGAAGAGGAGGACAGGGAATATCTTGTAGTCTATTCTGGTCTCAATCTTGTAGGTAAGGATGCTGATACCGAAATGAAACAGGAATATGTTGGAAATAACGGCAAACATAATCCTTGAGTTATCGGCAAGGGTTGATATATATAATGGGGTGTCGGCAAAGAACCATCCGTATGAAGCTATGGAGGCCCCGGCCTTCATAATGGCAAAAACTGTAAGTGCCCAGAAGATGTTCTTCAGGTGTGCATCAGTTGCCCCGCGGCTCTTTTTTATAAGCACAAGGGACATAAACAAAAAAAGGGCGATATATATACCGTGGAGAATATTTATCAATTTATCACATATGGATGCTTATAGATTAATATCCGGCAGGTTTGCCCCCCCTACCACTCCCCCCAATTAATTCTATTATTGCATAACGTTAAAACATTTGCAACATGCACGCCTCGTTTGTCCCCTTGCCGGCATTGCTTCATAATTAAACAGGCTTAAACTTTGCCCCGAGCTAATTCCAGGGAGGTTCTGGTGGAAGATATTATTGATGTCGTCAGGCTGATTAAGAACGGAGTTACAGAGGCATTCTCAATCCTTGTAGAAAAACACCCCGGACTGAGTTTTCAATAGGTTTTCCTTTCAGCCCGAAAATACTTACACTCTTCAGGCATCAGGAGACGGAATTTACCCTGCGGCTGCTCCCTCTTGGCGGCTTCGTGAGTTTCTCTGAAGGAGAAGACGGCGAGGCAAAGGAATTGTTTGAGGCTTCCTGGTTTAAACGTGCACTAATAATGTCAGCAGGATCACTGTTTATTATCCTTAGCCTTATTGTAACCTACAGAGATATTGTCAGGATTGTAGCCTGAGGCACCCTGATGTTCGAGACGACCGGGGAGATAAAGAACTATTTTGAACTTGCGGAAAGGATGATTTCAGCGCAGCATGAGCTGTTTTGAATGACAGTGATGAAAGAACTCGAAAGTATCCGCAGACTTGTAGGACAAATCGATAAAGAGCAGCTCCGTTATGTAGACTGTTTCATTGGTACGGATATCGGTCTGTTCATGCCTGCGGGAGGGGCGTGTTTTTATGCACTGACACCTCTACACAGCCATCCCTCTTATATGTTTATCCTGCCATTTAACGACCGGACAAGTTTACGGATGGAAAAACAATAACAGCGATACCCGGCCTGAAGAAAGGTCTGATTCCTAAAAACATGGCAAGATATCGAAAAACTGATTCCCGCTTTCATGTTAAAATGCCTGTACTTTGAATACAAGGAGTCAGACATCATTATGAAAGCTATAGTTATTAACAGATATGGAAGTGCAGAGGTATTGGAATACAAAGAAGTTCCGTTACCACAAGTTAAACCCTCTCATCTGCTTGTCAGAATACATGCTACTTCGGTTAATCCTGTTGACTTCAAAATTCGAAGAGGAGAATTAAAGTTATTTACCGGGATTATAAAGCCCTGGGTAAAGATATTGGGTTTTGATATTGCCGGAGAAGTAGTTGAGGTTGGTAAACGTGTAGAAAAATTCAGGAAAGGTGATCAGGTCTATGCATTAATAGGCATAAGGGACGGGGGAGCTTATGCTGAATATACTTCCGTACCTGAAAGGTCTGCGGCCATAAAACCTGCCAATATGTCATTTGAAGAAGCAGCGGCTGTTCCTTTGGCATCGCTTACAGCGTTGCAGGCACTCAGGGATAAGGGAAAAGTCTCTGCAGGGGAAAAAGTGCTCATTAATGGCGCCTCCGGAGGAGTTGGAACTTTTGCTGTCCAGATCGCCAAGGCATTAGGCGCAGTTGTTACCGGGGTATGCAGTTCTAAAAATATAGAGTTGGTTCAATCTCTGGGTGCAGATAACGTGATTGATTACACAAAAAAGAATTTTACAGAAGATTCTCGGACATACGATATTATTTATGATGTAGTTGCAAACAAATCATTCGCAACATGCAAAAAAGTCCTGACCCCAAATGGAATTTATATCACAACTGTACCTGGTCCAAAGACTATTCTTCAAAAACTCCTGACGTCCTTATTGCCAGGCAGAAAGGCGACATATATTATGGTAAAGGCAAACAGCAAGGACCTTGATTTCATTAAAGACCTTATTGAAGCAGGTAAGATAAGAGCCATAATTGATAAAACCTTTCCGTTATCTCAAGTTGCTGCTGCGCATAAATACTGTGAGGCAGGCCATAGCAGAGGGAAAAATGTCGTAACAACCCGAATCCTGTGATTAAGGTAGTGTTAGGAGTGATATGATAGACCCTTCACTCATTCTCGTCCCGGCATCCGGCCAGGACTCCGATCCCGAAATACTTCGGGAATCCAGGTGAGTCTTATGTAAAACTGGAAACCGTTCAGAGTCTATCATATCACTCCTTCCTTTGTTCATGGCTTTTTATCGTTGCATCCTGTTTTTTCTTGACATTGAAATCTGATCTGTTTTATGCTTGAGCCATGTATAACAAAAATCTAATATTAGTAAAGCAGCTTCTTAAAGCGGTATGGCATATAGATGCCATGGCTGAAGGGGGTTTTTATTAGTTGGTAGCAGGTTAAATCTAAAAAAAACTCAAAGGCCACGGCATTTATTTCCGTGGCCTTTTTTATTATAGAGATATTTTATAAAACCAGGATCCGGAGATTAACGGTTGTTGGAGAATAACATCATTTGTTAACTATCTTAGACCAGGAAAGGAGACATTATGCGTAAGAGTAAAAAAGAGATACGGGACAAAAACGTTATTATTGAACTACTGAATACCTGCCATGCCGGCAGGCTTGGGACTATCGGCAAAGACGGCTATCCAATGGTCAAGCCGCTCAACTTTGCATATCACGAAGGAAAGCTATATTTTCATAGTGCAAAAGAGGGAGAAAAGATTGACGACATAAGGAGAGACAGCCGGGTCTGTTTTGAAGTGGACGAGCCATTAGCCTATGTAAAGGCAAAGAATCAACCCTGCGAGGCTGGATATCTTTACAGGAGCGTTATCATAAAAGGCAAGGCCCATATTATTGAAGACAGAGAAGAAAAACTGTTTGCACTGAGATGCCTTATGGAAAAATATCAGCCGCAGGGCAATTATGGTGGATTTCTTGAAAAGAAGCTGGTATTAATCGTGGTTGTCAGAATAGATATAGAGGAGATGACAGGCAAGGAAGACCTCGGCAAAGACAGTCACAAGGATGCCGTGCTGAAGGCATTGAGAGAGGGGGGGGACAGTACCCATAGTTCTTGAATAGAAAAGTCAGAATCTGTGGAATGTCATTCCGATGACTTTTTTGTGTTCTGTCACCCTGAAGTTGTTTCAGGGTCTCAAAAGAGGCTGGAACAGAGAGATGCTGAATCAAGTTCAGCATGACAGTGACGGAGCGGTTATGCCGGATGGAGCTTTGTGTTCTGTCACCCTGAAGTTGTTTCAGGGTCTCAAAAGAGGCCGAAAGGGAGAGATGCTGAATCAAGTTCAGCATGACAGTGACGGGAGCGTTTATACCGGATGGAGCTTTGTGTTTTGTCACCCTGAACTTGTTTCAGGGTCTCAAAAGAGGCTGCAACAGAGAGATGCTGAATCAAGTTCAGCATGACAGCGATGGAGCGTTTATACCGGATGGAGCTTTGTGTTTTGTCACCCTGAACTTGTTTCAGGGTCTCAAAAGAGGCCGAAAGGGAGAGATGCTGAATCAAGTTCAGCATGACAGCTGAAGAGGCAGGTTTTTAGATGAAAGATAAGCAATACCACGTCTATATTCTTACGAACAAATCAAATAGTGTTTTTTATATAGGTGTAACAAACGATCTGTCACGCAGAATGTTTGAACACAAAAATAAGATCGTGGAAGGATTTACAAAAAAGTATAAACTCAAGAAACTTGTCTATTATGAGGTAACAAACGATGTGGAAAGTGCTATAAGTAGAGAAAAACAACTAAAGAACTGGCACAGGAAATGGAAGATAGATTTAATAACCCAGCTTAATCCTGATTGGATAGATTTAAGCGAGGAATTCTGAGACCGAAACGGTGAGATGCTGAATCAAGTTCAGCATGACAGCTATGGAGGTGTTATTCCATCTGGTGATTTCTGGTTTGTCATTCTGAACTTGTTTCAGAATCTCAAAAATGGTGACGCAGTCTATTCGAATTGCCACTCCTGAAAAAGTTCAGAGCCTGCCCTGAATTTAGTTCAGGGGTAACAAAACAAGGGTTCATGCAACAATCTCTTAAGTGGTAGACTTTGACGAATATGTCTCTCTGTATAGTTGACGGATTAATATCAATACGTTGGCAACATCATGAAGCAATTGTCGAGTATGTTGAACACACTTGCTAAAATAAGAGGAGGTCAAAATGAAGAGGGCTATTTTAAGAAGGGGATTTATTTTTCTGTGGGTTTTGGTGCTTACATCTTTCAGTTCTGTTGCGTTCAGTCAGGATATAACTGCCCGGGAGGGACTGACAAGGATAACGGATAATGTTTATTCCTATGTTGGTGTCAAAGACGATTCTCCATCAAACAGCTTTGGTGCAAATGCAGGGATTGTTATCGGAAAAGACGGGATTGTTGTTATTGACACCCTGGTCTCTTCAAAAGAGGCAAAGAGGTTTATCAAAGATATAAGGTCGGTTTCAGACAAACCCATCAAGTATGTCGTCAACACCCATTATCACCTCGACCATACATTTGGCAATTCAGAGTTTGTAAAAACCTGGGCAACAATTATCTCTTCTATAAACTGCAGGAATAATCTGAAAAACAGGGGTGAGGGTGCTCTTACGAACGCAAAAGACTACGGACTTACAGAAGAGGATATGCAGGGAACAGAGATCGCCATTCCTTCCCTGACCTTTGAAAAGACAATGGAGATATATCTGGGTAATCAAAAAATAGAATTGATTTACGCCGGTCCATCCCATACAGACGGAAGCATTATGGTCTATCTGCCCAAGGAAAAGGTACTGTTTACCGGGGATATATTGTTTACAGATTACCATCCGTTTATGGCAGATGGAGATATCGAAGGCTGGGTAAAGGTGCTTGACTACATTATTGCGCTTGATGTGGAGACCATAATCCCCGGACACGGGCCGGTTTCGAGCAAAAAGGATATTAAGGATATGAAAGATTACATTATTGCCTTTGATAAAAAGGCAAAGGAACTTGCGGCAAAATCAGATGATGTTGAGTACATCACATCCGAGATCAAAAAGGCACTGCCTGCGAGGTCTCTGGGAGATAATCTTATTCCCGCCAATATTCAGATGAAATATCTGAAGGGGAAAAAATAACTTCACAAAATAAGCCACAGAGGGCACAGAGAAGAAGATAAGTGCGAATAGAGATGCTGAATCAAGTTCAGCATGACAATAATCAAGTTCAGGGTGGCTCTTTTAATGAAGACGACTTCCTTCATAGAGTTTATACACAGACTCTAATCCGGGGATAAAAAGATGACGGAATTCAATAGATCAAGATGGGCAAAGGCTGATTTTTCACAGGAGTATAGAGAGAAAGCGGATATCTATATCGTTGAGCGAAGGCGGATGTTCGGGATAATGAAGTCATTCTACCGGCACTTCCCCGGCAGCAGACAAAACAATATGCTTCTCGATCTGGGCTGTGGAGACGGAATTGTCACACATGAACTCCTGTCTGTGGATGAGTCAATATCGGCAACACTGATAGACGGCTCCGTTGATATGCTCAATAAGGCAAGGGAACGCCTGAAGGGATTCAAAAATATCAATTATATTCAGGCAAGCTTTCAGGAGATGCTCGAAAAAGAGATTCCGGAGCAGGACTTTGATTTCATCGTCTCAGCCCTTGCCATACATCATCTGACAATGAATGAGAAGAGAGACTTTTTCAGGTTAATTTATTCACACCTGAAGGCCGGCGGATACTTTATGAACATTGATGTCATACTCGCACCAACGGAAACACTTGATCAGTGGTATATGAAATTATGGGAGGAGTGGATGGATGAAAGAAAGGCCACTCCTGGCATGGAAGGCAACTACTTTGATGATATTACAAGGAGATACAAGGAAGCAGATGAGAATAAACCTGACACCCTGAACGAACAGTTGGATACCCTGAGAAAGCTTGGATTTAAGAACGTTGATTGCTATTATAAATACGGAATCTTTGCGATTTATGGCGGAAGAAACTGACATCATCCACAGATTACACAGATTTATCAGAAAAGATACAAAATTTTTTAATCTTTCCTGTTCGCTCAATCTGTGGACAAAAAGACTAAGGAGGGCACATGTACTTTATGACAATCAACAGGATCAAACCCGGAGTTAATCCGGAAGAAATCGGAAAGGTCATTCCGCAGCATATTCAATGGATCAAGGAACAGATTGGCAGAGGAATAATTGTTCAGGCCGGTAAATGGGGCGATTCAGGCGGGATGGCTATCTCTAAAGCAGACAGTATTGCTGAAGCTGAGAAGATATCCGGTGAAGACCCGCTGGTTAAATCAGGATTGGTCACTCTTGAAACAGAGAGGTTTTATCCGAATGTGGAGATCGGGTAATCATGAAGGCGGTCTTTTTTGATAACAAACTGGAGTTTGTTGAAGACTACCCTGTGCCTGAACCAGCAGAAGACGAGGCGCTTATCAGGGTAAGCCGGGCCGGAATCTGCAACACTGACCTTGAAATCAGGAAGGGCTACAGTGGGTTTAAAGGAATAATCGGACATGAGTTTGTGGGTGTGGTGGAGAAGATAAACGGCAAAGACCGGGGATTAACCGGCAGGCGGGTTGTCGGTGAAATCAACTGTGGATGCGGCCTTTGCAGCTATTGCTTGAGGGGACTGAAAAACCACTGTCCAAACAGAAAAGTCCTTGGGATCCTCAACAAGGACGGGGCTATGGCTGAATATATTACCCTTCCCGCAAAGAACCTGCTTAAAGTTCCGGAAAACATTACCGCCGAAGAGGCGGTCTTTACAGAACCCCTGGCTGCTGCATTTGAAATCACACAGGGAGTCCACATCAAACCCACTGACAAAATCCTTGTCATGGGGGATGGAAAGCTCGGCCTGCTCTGCTGTCTTGTCCTCAACCTCCTTCAGGCAGACCTGTCCCTCGTTGGAAAGCATGAAGATAAACTCAGGATTGCAAGAGGGCAGAACGTAAAGACCATTCTTCTTGATAATCTGGAGATGGAAAAGAGTTACGACACTGTTGTCGAGTCAACCGGCTCAGCCGATGGTTTTGAGATGGCCCTGAAACTGGTAAAACCCGGGGGAACTGTTGTTTTAAAGAGCACGGTTGCAGAAGGCAGGGAGATGAACCTTGCGCCTTTGGTAATTGATGAGATAACGGTTGTGGGCTCAAGGTGCGGTCCATTTAAACCTGCGCTGCGGGCACTGGAGAGGAAAAGCATTGATGTAAGGCCACTCATTACAGGGATATTTCCCTTTGAGAGGGCAAAAGGGGCATTTGAAAAAGCAGAAGAAAAAGGTTCTCTCAAGGTCATCATCGATTTCAGGTAAAAAGCAGTCTGTGCAACAAAGTTCGGAAGTAGGGGACAAACCTGAACAAATGTCTTGACAAAAATATTTCCTTCTTATATTATTCAGTTCTTATGAAAATATATATTGACGGTAAATACTATGACAAGGCTAATGCGAAGATATCGGTCTTTGACCATGGACTTCTCTATGGAGATGGTGTTTTCGAGGGCTTACGGATTTACAGCGGTAAGGTCTTCAGGCTCAGAGAGCATATCGAGAGACTTTATCAGAGTGCAAAGGCGATCCTGCTTGAAATACCAATGAGCATTGAAGAGATGCAGGAGGCGGTACTAAAGACCGTTGAGATAAACCGGAAGGAAAACGGATATATCCGTCTCATTGTCACAAGGGGAGAGGGGCCTCTCGGCATTGACCCGTCGGCATGCGAAAGGGCCATGGTGATAATCATTGTTGCCGACATCCAGTTATATCCTGCGGAATATTACGAGGATGGAATCGAGATAATCACTGCTTCATCCCGACGCATACCCTCGGACAGTCTTGACCCCAGGATAAAGTCATTAAACTACCTCAACAATATTATGGCAAAGATCGAGGCGGAACAGGCCGGCTGCCTTGAGGCCGTTATGCTTAACAGGGAAGGATCTGTGGCGGAATGCACAGGAGACAATATCTTTATTATGAAAGACTCCGAGCTCCTTACCCCTGCCCCCTGTCATGGTGCCCTTGACGGTATCACCAGGAAGACGGTGATGGAGATAGCTGAAACCCTCGGCATCACAAGTCGTGAAACAACCCTCACCCGTTATGACCTGTATAACGCAGAGGAATGCTTTATGACGGGTACCGGGGCTGAAATTATTGCCGTCATAAAGATTGACGGCAGGGTTATAGGCAACGGAACTCCGGGAAGGGTAACCCGGATGCTGACAAAGAGATTTAAACAGAAGATATTAGAGCAGCATGGCCAAATAGTCTGAACGTAACCACAGGAACAGTGAATCACTGTTCCTGTGGTCTCCTCAACGTATTTTCAGATTAATCATATCTCCACATGTACATGGCATTTCTTTGTGCATATCTTGGAGCATGCCGCGCAGCCGATACAGTCATCCGGATTTGCAACAGACATTACCTTGTTCCCCATATCGTCTCCATAGTCATCATCACCCTCAAAGGGTTTTTCAATGAGCTCAAGGACATCCCTGCTACAAACCTTATAGCAGCGTCCGCAACCCAGACACTTTTCAACATCAATTGATTCGATAAACCTCGGGGTCCACGGCGTGCCACCCCTTGTTAAACAATTTGCCTGTGCCATAAATCTTCTCCTTTCCTAAAAAGCATTAAAAAATAAAAGGCTTAATCAGCCTGCAAGTAATTATACTTAAAAATTTAAGCTATTGCCTCTCCATCCGTCTCGCCTGTCCTTATCCTCACAGCACCGCCTATCGGTGCAACAAATATCTTTCCATCCCCGTGCTTGCCCGTATAGCCAACCTTGATTATTGATTTAACGATCTTGGTGACCACATCATCGGGCACCACTATTGTAAGCATCCTCTTGGGTACGTAAAGGGCCACCTTCGGCAGTGTATGCTCGAGGGCATAAGTAGAAGGTGTGGGTTTCAGTTTAGCCGCAGTACAGTAGCTCTCCGGCATCTCCGAGTCCATCTCTGCACACATGGCCCCTTTCTGCTTACCCCTTCCATCAACGCTCTGAATCGTAAGTGATGGATATCCGAGATCCTCGAGAACCTGCTTGATTTCGGGGACCTTGTCTCTCCGGATAATTGCAACAATCTCTTTCATAGGCCTTCCTCCCCGGTCCTGACGGTATAGGCAGTATCCACCGGGCTGACAAATATCTTACCATCACCGATAAATCCTGTCTTCGCCTTTTCCTGTATCAATCTTACCACCTTCTTTTCGTCCTCCTCATCAACAACTATCAAGAGCAGTGTCTTTGGAAGTTCATCGTAATGCACAGGACCTACCTGAAGTCCCTTCTGCTTCCCCCTTCCAAATACCGGCATCTTTGTAACGGATGGAAACCCCGCTCCTTCTAATGCCAAGACCACTTCCTGCTCCTTTTCCGGTCTTATAAACGCCCTGATCATCTTCATCTTTTTTTCCTCCTTGGTTATTGTTTGGTGTTTTGTTTCAGGAGCAGCAGTATAAACCGATACGCTGCCGCCCTGTATACTCTTGTTCTTCAGTCACTGTTCAACGCTTTTTTAAGCCACGGCGGTGGAGATGCTTTCACGGTCTCAAGGAGTTTTTTCAGGGCATCCTCAATGGCAATCACCTCTTTAACCTTTACGGGCATTATGCCCTTTCTGGCAAGCCTTGCGGCTGATGGACCCCCGATATCCGTAAGGTATATAATCTTGCAGTCCGCAAGCTTTTCCACTTTACTCTGTACCTTGTCCTCGTGTATCTGTCCCTTTCCCTTTGTCTCCTCTATCTCTACATCCCTGCCCTCGGCAAACTTCCTCATCTCGATGAATTGATAAGCATCTCTTGTCAGTTCATATATGGCAAACTTACCAGCCCTGCCAAAATGCTCGTCAACATTTACACCGTCTGTTGTTGCAAATGCTATCTTCATCACCGGCCTCCTTTACTTTAATTAATCAAGATACTAACTTTAAATCGACCAACCCGTTATAAATCATCCTGAAACAGCAGATTTGCCATCTCGTTAATCATCACAAGCGTCCCTCTATACCCTATGGCAATCCTTGAATTATTCCCCAAAACCTTATACACGGGAAACCCCGTCTGATACAACGGCACACCAAGCCTCTTTGCTGTATCCGCTCCATGAGAACCTGCAATCAAAAGGTCGAAATCACCGTCTATTGAAAAAAAGTCGCCAACAAGGACATTCCCTGCATAAATTCTCCCTGCAGATTCCGTACGGGACGGAACAACCGAAAGTCCAACTTCAGCACCCATCTCACTGAGCACCCTTGAGACCTGGACCGACAAATCAGCCTCCAGGGCCATACAGACCCTTTTGCTGCCAAAATAGAAATGAGCATCCCTCATTCCGTCAATCAGCACCCTTCTCTGCCTTTCGTATTTAGGAGGCACCTGCCTGCCACTCAGGGCTGAAAGCGTCTCCATGAATGCATCCACTCCCTGAAGACCGTAAATACTCTCAAACATGGTGTATTCAATGCCAAAACTCTCTTTCAAAAGCCTTGCCGGCCCTTCCATGCTCATCCCTATCGCTATGGTAAATCCGGCACTGCCCATCGTCTCAATCTCACTCATCTTAGTACCACCGGAGGAGAGTGTCGAGAACTCCTGTCTGCTCCCGTCAAGTGCGGAAAGGTCAGGCAGGATAACCGGGGTCAAGCCAAAAGATTCTATCATCTCACGCAACTCTGTAAAGTCAGCAGGAGTCAGGTGCGAGCCAACAAGGACATTTACTTTATAATTTCCGCTTAAGCGTCCGGCATCAGGAAAGCCTGCAAGGTCTTTTACTTCTGCCTCCAGCCTTCTGCCTTCAGCCTTCCGTCTTCCAACTACAGACTCAATGACTGCCTCTACCGCCTTTGCATATCCCGTCTCCAGACCGCCTTCATAATCAGGAGTGGAAACATAGACAATTTGCCGTTTACCATTTTCCATTTTCCATTTTTTTATCGTCCCTGCCACATCGTCGCCCTTGACCTCTGAAAGTCCTGTGGTAAGGACACCTATCAGGTCCGGCTGCTGTTTTTCGATAACCCCTTCAACAACTGTGGTCAGGTTTTCCTCACTACCCATTACAACATCCTCTGTAAAGAGTTTTGTGCTCATCAGTGCAATAGGCTCTCTGAAGTGTTTTGTTATAAGCACTTTTGCAAGGAAATTACAGCCCTGCGCCCCATGAATAACCGGGAGTGTCCTGTCTATCCCCTGCAGGGCAATTGCAGCCCCTATGGACTGGGAGTGTTTTAAAGGGTTTATCAACACATCCCTGTCGCTTCTGGTTTTTAAGGGAACAGATACAGTTTGCCCGCTGATTTCCGACCCGCAAACCTCTTTACCATTGAAAAATCTGACACTGTTACTTATCTGCTCTGCAAGGTTTACAAGCCCGTCATATCCGGCATAGGCGATGTGTCTCTCCTGATTCACATCCACAAAAGGGAACCCCTCTTTCATGGCAAGATAGAGGTTACGACCACCTGCAACAAGCATATCCGCCGCCCTCTCCTTCATAAGCTTCCTCAGGTTTGCCGGAGTAACATCCTCAATAAGAGGGGCATCCTTGCCAAGTATGGCCTTCATCTTCTCCTCATCCTCAACCGTGCTCTTTTTAGTACCCACTGCAACTATCTCTATCCCGAGATCCTGAAGGGCAGAGATAAAAGACCAGCTCTTGACTCCACCCGTATAGAGCACGGCCTTCATGCCCCGCAGATGAGCATATTTTTTCAGTTTTTCTCCAAGCCCGGTCTCTTCACTTTCAATCACTTTATCGATCTTCTGTGCCAGGTCAAAATCACTCCATGCGTTTAAACGACTTGAACGGCCGGAGCTATTTGAACGGCTGAAACCGCTTCCAATCCCTCTCAACGCCTTTGCCATCTCGGTTTTGCCAAAAAAGGAGACCTCAACATAAGGTATCCCGTACTTCTTCTCCATCTCCTTGGCAACATTCACGAGGGCCCGGCTGCAGACCACTACATTCAGGTCTGCGCTGTGTGCATAGGTTATCTCTTCAAACGTTGCATCCCCTGTAATCCTGGACATGATCCTTACGCCTGCCTTCCTTAGCACAGGCTCAATAAGCCACAGGTCACCTGCAATGTTATACTCCCCGATAAGGTTTATAAATCCCCCCCTGGCGGAGAGGTTGTCAGGGGGCTCACCTGTACCTATTACAGAATCAAGCAATACCTCACCCGCTATCCTGTTTCCAAGGTTTTTAGGTCCCACAAACCCCGGGGCATTAACGGGTATGACCCTTATGCCGCAAGCATCCTCTGCCTTCCTGCAGATAGCATCCAGGTCCTCTCCGATAAGACCGCTTACACACGTGGAGTAAACAAAGATCGCCTTCGGGTGTACGGACCTGTACGTCTGGACAATGGCATTGAAGAGCCTGGTCTCAGAACCGTAGACAATGTCTATCTCGTCAATATCAGTTGTAAAACCCAGCTTATACAGTTCACCCTGAGATGATAACGTGCCCCTGCCTTCCCAGGTGTTTCCGCAACACGCTATGGGACCGTGAACAAGATGTGCCGTGTCGGCAATGGGCTGAAGCACTATCATTGCCCCGTCAAAGGCACAAGACTCTCCGCCACGGCTCCTGCAGAGTTTTTCCTTTTTCTCCACGCCGCAGCCACTCTCTAAAAGTTTATCAGTCCCGGTTAACATTTAATATCTTCCTTGTGTATTTTCAGGGTCTTAAAATCTTTTTTTTTGTCACCCTGAATTTATTTCAGGGTGACATTGCTGAAACAAATTCAGCATGACATGTTACACTGTTTGTGCTTTCTGCGAAACTTATCTTATAACATCAAAACTCGTTGTATTCATCGTCTTTCTGTCCATCTCGTCAAGAACCGTGTTGACAATCCAGTTCACCATATTCAGCACTCCCTGATAGCCGATAACCGGATATCTGTGGAGGTGATGCCTGTCGAATATGGGGAATCCTATTCTTACCAGGGGCGTCCCCGTATCCCTCCAGAGGAATTTTGCATAGGAATTCCCTATGAGAATGTCAACGGGGTCGGTAAACATCAGAGACCTCAGATGCCACATATCCTTGCCCGTGTAAACCGTTGCCTCCTGACCAAAGGGACTTTCGCTCAGAAGCGCATTCGCTGCTGCCGCGAACCTCTTGTCTCCGTTGGTGCAGACGATATGAGCCGGAAGTCCTCCCATCTCCAGAATGAAACTTATCAAGCCCAACAGGATGTCCGGGTCACCGGTCAGGGCAAACCTCTTTCCGTGGACATAGGGATGGGAATCTATCATTGCATCCACTGCCCTGCCCCTTTCATCCTCAATCTCCTGAGGAACGGGCTTTCCGGTTATCCTGCTTATCTCATCGAAAAATCTGTCCGTATTTTTTACACCCATGGGCGGAAGCACCAGGGCCTCCTGACCCCACTCCTTCTCAATGTATTTCATCGTCTTTACCGTTGAATACTTTTGAAGCGCAATAGTGGCCGTAGCATTTACGGAGTCAGCGGCCTCCTCAAGCGGGGTACCGCCCGGATACATCTTGTACTCTCCGGTATTCGGGGAGTCAAAGACATCACTCACATCCGAAAGCAGGGTAAAGTCAACACCCATGATCCCGAGAAGCCTCTTCACCTCGCGGTAGTTACCCGTGTAGGTATCAAAGCCGGGGATGATGTTTATCTTTCCGTTAGGCTCACCCTTCTTTCCTTCCGTAATGGTGGTGAGTATCCCCTTCATCATATTGTCATACCCGGTAATGTGCGAGCCGACAAAACTTGGCGTATGCGCAAAGGGCACCGGCAGGTCCCTGGGAATGATGTCCTTATCCTTTGCCTGTCTTATATAGGCATTCAGGTCGTCACCGATAACCTCTGCCATGCAGGTAGTGCAGACGGCGAGCATCTTCGGATTATACAGGGCATAGGAGTTACGTAATCCCTCGAGCATATTGTTCAGCCCGCCGAATACCGCTGCATCCTCTGTCATGGATGTTGATATGGCTGCCATCGGCTCCTTAAAATGCCTGTTCAGGTGACTCCTGAAGTAGGCAACACAACCCTGAGCACCCTGAACAAAAGGCATGGTACCTTCAAACCCCGAGGCACAGAATATGGCACCAAGTGGCTGGCATGCCTTTACAGGATTAATCTTTATATTCTTGCGGGCAAAGTTCTTTTCCTGATACTCTTCCGTCTTTGTCCACTCTGCCACTTCCCTGACCTTTTCTGCAGGCCAGGGATTCTCAAACTCCTTCTTCTTCTCAAACTGCTCAAGGTATTCCTTTTCCTGAAAGAGTTCATTATGGTCTTTTATCTTTATCCTCTTCATCTCTTCCTCCGTATCAAGCTCCATGTAGGGCTGTTCACCGTCATATCCATATCCCTGGCAAAAACAGGGAAGCCGTCAAAGCCATGGTAAGGACCACTGTAGTCCCATGAATGCATCTGCCTGAAGGGCACTCCCATCTTGTGATAGGAATACTTTTCCTTGATACCGGATCCCACCATGTCAGGCCTGAGCCTCCGTGCAAATTCCTCCATCTCGTAGAGCGTGGCATCATCCATTATCACAGCTCCCTCTTTCAACTCGGGATAGGTCCTCTTGTAATCATCGTCATGCCCGAACTCATACCCTGCGGCTACAACCTCCATCCCAAGGTCTTCATAAGCGCCGATGGTATGTCTCGGCCTCAATCCTCCCACGTAGAGCATCACCTTCTTGTCCTCAAGCGTCGGCTTGTAACGCTCGATAACCGCATCCATCACCGGCTTGTATTTCTCGATCAACTTCTCTGCGTTCTCCTTGATCCTGTCGTCGAAATATGACGCGATCTTTCTGATGCTCTGGTATATCTTCGTGGGGCCGAAAAAATTAAACTCCGTCCAGGGAACACCGTACTTCTCTTCCATGTGCCTGCATATATAGTTCATGGACCTGTAACAGTGGATAAGGTTCAGCTTGGACTTGTGTGCAATGCCAAGCTCGTTTACCGAGGCATCACCCGTCCATTGTGCGATAACCCTCAGGCCCATCTCTTCAAGCATCTTCCTTGAGGCCCATGCATCTCCACCTATATTGTAATCCCCGATCAGAGAGACATCATAAGGCGTTGATTCCTTCAGCTCACCCTTGCCAAGCACAAAGTCCCTTATGGTGTCATTGGCAATATGGTGACCGAGGGACTGGCTGACCCCCCTGAACCCCTCACACCTAACAGGCACTATCGGGTAACCGAAATCCTTTTCAGCATTTTTTGAAACCGCCTCGATATCGTCTCCGATGAGACCCACAGGGCACTCCGAGAGTATGCCGATCCCCCTTGCCAGGGGGAACAGCTCTTTCAATTCCAGTAAAGCTGCCTCCAGACCCTTGTCACCCCCGTAAACAATGTCTTTTTCCTGAAAGTCCGTTGTAATGTGCATTGTGCCAAAGGTATCAATACCTGTCTGGCCGTTGTAATAATTCCTTCTTGCCCCCCAGCTGTACTGCCCGCAACCGACAGGGCCGTGACTGACCGTAATCTGGTCCTTCACAGGGCCCCAGACAACACCCTTTGCACCGGCATATGCACATCCCCTGACAGTCATGACGCCAGGCCTTGACTTTACATTGGACTTGACCTTGCATGTACTGCATTCGCCGGTCGGGTCATTAGGCGCTAAATGCTTGGCCCTGTCCTCCCGCGTCTTTTCCGGATATGCCTCCAGTACCTCATCAATTATTTTCTGAGTCTCTTTAATGGCATTACTCATCACTCCTCCTTGTTATATTTTATGAAAGTCGAATTTCTTTAATCTTCCGGCTCGGCTTCAAGTATTCCGAAGTCCATAAGCAGGTCTTCCAGTTCATCCATTGACATCGGAGTCGGGATGACGAAGTTTTTATTCTCGGCTATCTTTTTTGCCAGTGTCCTGTACTCATCCGCCTGAGGATGGTCAGGAGAGTACTCGACCACCGTCTTCCTTCTCAACTCAGCCCTCTGGACCTCGTTGTCTCTCGGTATGAAATGGATCATATGGGTATTGAGTCTCTTTGCAAGCTCTGCGATTAACTCATATTCCTTGTCCGTCTTTCTGCTGTTGCAGATAAGACCTCCGAGTCTCACACCACCGCTCTGGGCGTATTTAAGGATACCCCTTGAGATGTTGTTTGCAGCATACATTGCCATCATCTCCCCAGAGGTGACTATATATATCTCCTTTGCCTTTCCCTCCCTTATCGGCATTGCAAAACCACCGCAGACAACGTCACCAAGAACATCGTAAAAGACAAAGTCGGTATCCGCCTCATAGGCGCCATTCTCCTCAAGAAAGTTTATGGCAGTAATAACACCACGGCCTGCGCATCCCACACCCGGCTCAGGACCGCCTGACTCAGCACATCTGATACCCCTGTAACCGGTAAGCAGCACTTCTTCAATCTCGAGATCCTCTACCGAACCCCTTTCCCTTGCCAAATCCATAACCGTTACCTGAGCCTTTTTATGGAGTATCAATCTCGTTGCATCCGCCTTCGGGTCACACCCAACAATCATACACTTGTAACCAGCCTCCGAAAGGCAGGCAACTACATTCTGTGAAGTTGTTGACTTTCCGATTCCACCCTTACCATAAACAGCTATCTGTCTCATCATCATGTCCTCCTCTGAAATTTTTTCAGTTTTTAGTTATTTACTTAATATAATAGATAGCAAGAGTCATGCCAATCCTGAAAGCAAGCAAAATCAGTGCTTTTGAAGGGCTCGCTCTTTTTGTAGATACATTATTGTTTCTACCCAAAGCATTTTTGTATGACCATTAAGCTCTGGTTCCTGTTGACAAAGGCATCAATAAAGTAATACTTTTGTGTAAAATAAATTTTCTGACAATAAGGAGAAGATAGAGAGACAATGGAAATTCATAAAAACATTCTGGGTCTTATAGGCAATACCCCACTTGTAAGGATCAACCGGCTTGCAGGAGAGGGGGATGCAGAGGTATATGCAAAACTTGAAGGGTTTAATCCGGGTGGGTCGGTAAAGGACAGGATTGCATTGAATATGATCGAGGAGGCAGAGAAGGAAGGAAAACTAAAGAAAGGCGGAACCATTATAGAGCCTACAAGCGGAAATACCGGGATTGGTCTTGCAGTGGTGGCCGCAGTTAAAGGGTACCGACTCATCCTCACCATGTCTGAAAGCATGACCCTTGAGAGAAGACAGCTCCTTCTGGCTTTTGGAGCAGAGCTGATACTGACCGAGGGCTCAAAGGGGATGATGGGGGCTGTGGAAAAGGCTGAGGAGTTATACCTTAAAAACAGGGATCGCTATTTTATGCCTCAGCAATTCGAAAATCCGGCAAATCCCGATGCCCACAGAAAGACCACGGCCCCCGAGATAATCAGAGACCTTGGCAGCGTACCGGATGCCTTTGTTGCAGGTATCGGCACAGGGGGGACCATAACGGGAGTTGGCGAGGTACTCAAGGAACAACGCACGGATTGTCATATCACAGCAGTTGAGCCGGCAGCATCAGCAGTCCTTTCAGGAGGGGAACCAGGACCTCACAAGATCGACGGGATAGGGGCCGGCTTCTTCTCCGGCGTGCTCAACCCAAAGATATACGATGAGGTTATCCCTGTAACTGACGATGACGCTTACGAGATGTCCAGACAACTGGCACTGAAGGAAGGTCTGCTCGTCGGGGTCTCTTCCGGTGCAGCCATGTGGGCTGCACTCCGGGTTGCCGCAAGGCTTGGCAGGGGGAAAAAGATAGTCGTGATCCTGCCAGACAGGGGGGAAAGATACCTCAGCACGGGTCTGTTTGATACAGCGAAACCAGCCTGATTTTATGAAACCGGCAAATAAATACAGAGTTTTTAGCTGGTTAAAAGTTTGTTGCACAAACAGAAAAAAACGATATATGTCATTCTGAATTTATTTCAGAATCTCTAAGAATCAAAGACTTATGAGACCCTGAAACAAGTTCAGGGTGACAAAGCAAGAGTTTACACAACAAGTTCTTAAGTGGTTGATTTTGACGAATATGTCTCTCTGAATAGTTGCCGGGTTAATATGAAACCGGTAAATAAATACGGAGAGATGCTGAATCAAGTTCAGCATGACAATAGTTAATCAGCATGACAATAATTAAGTTGAGGTGCTTCTATCGCCTTACCCTGAGCACACCCTCTGTTGATGCTATCTTCTGGGTAAGCTTTGAGAGCTGGGATTTATCCTTTGCCTGTATAAAGAATGTGAAACGGGCCCTGCCATCCTGCGTTGAGGTTGCCTCGAGATGGGTGATATTGACGTTCAAGGAAGAGAAAAGTGCACTGAGATTCGCAAGCATTCCCGGCCGGTCCATTGTCTCCACATTAAGCTTTGTCAGCGAGGTGCTGTCCCCGGTGGAAGTCCAATCCACCTTGACAAGTCTTGCATCATCTACAGCCAAACGTTCGAGATTTGCGCAATCGTGGCGGTGTATTGTCACTCCCTTGCCACGAGTTACAAACCCGACTAACTGGTCACCCGGCACAGGGTAACAACAATGTGCCGTATGATAGAGGATATTATCCACCCCTTTTATGGTAATCCCTCCCATCTCTTTTGTCTTCTTGAGAGGTCTTTTAAGTATCAGCTCCTCTGCTGTTGTTTCTTCTTTCTTTTCAGGCTGCAGCCTGTTGGCCACCTGCTGTGCAGAGACCTTGCCATATCCGATGGAAACGATCAGGTCTTCCCTGTTCCTCATACTGAAAGACCCGGCAACTTCATCCATCTCATGTGACTTGATGATGGACGGACTAAGCCCTCTCTTTCTGAATGTTGTCTCCAGAATCTTGTTGCCGAGCTCCAGACTCTGCTTTCTCTCCTCAGCCTTTATCCATTGCTTTATCCTGCTTTTGGCCCTCTGGGTTACCACAAACTTCAGCCAGTCCCTGCTCGGACCATGAGCGGGTGATGTAATTATCTCAACCGTATCACCACTCTGTAACTGGTATCTCAAAGGCACTATCCTTCCGTTAATCTTTGCCCCCACACACTTATGACCAACCTCCGTGTGGATGCCATAGGCAAAATCCACCGGGGTCGATCCCGCAGGAAGCTCCTTTATTTCACCCCCCGGGGTAAATACATAGACTACCTCGGGCACAACCTCGCCCTTGACAACATCAAGGAACTCCTTTGCATCACTGAGGTCTTTCTGAGACTGGATCAACTCCCTCAGCCACTTGATGTATTTTGCATCCTTCTGCAGTACCCTTCCCTCTTCCTTGTACATCCAGTGGGCTGCAATACCCTCTTCAGCTATCCTGTGCATCTCCCGGGTCCTGATCTGAAACTCAACCCTCTCGCCTTTGGGCCCGATTACCGAGGTATGCAGGGACTGGTACATATTTGACTTTGGAAGGGCTATATAATCCTTAAACCTGCCGGGAATCGGGGTCCAGAGCGAGTGAATTATTCCCAGTATTTCGTAACAATGGTTTTTGGTGTCCGTAATTATCCTTAACCCCAGCACATCATATAATTGCTCAAAGGGGATTCTCTGTATCTGCATCTTCCTGTAGATGCCATAAAGGTGTTTGACCCTGCCGGTCACTTCAGCAGGAATACTATACTCTTTCAACTTCTCCTCTATCTGTTTTGCTACTTCGTTGATGTATCCTTCCTGTGCCTCACGTCTCTTTGCCACTTTTTTAAGGAGATCCCTGTAGATATCCGGCATCAGGTATTTAAAGCTCATGTCCTCAAACTCTATCCTCATCCAGCCGATACCCAGCCTGTTGGCAAGAGGTGCATAAATATCAATGGTCTCCTGTGCGATTCTTTTCTGTCTGCCTGGGGGGAGGTGCTGTAGGGTCTTGATATTATGTAACCTGTCGGCAAACTTTATGAGGATCACCCTTATATCCTCTGCCATTGCAAGGAACATCCTCCTGAAGTTCTCTGCCTGTGCATCCTCCCTCGTCTGAAACTGTATCTTGGCAAGCTTTGTCAAAGAGCCTACCAGGAAGGCAACCTCTTCACCAAATATTTCCTTGATGTCATGCAGGTTTGTTTCCGTATCCTCTACCGTATCATGAAGAAGGCCTGCAATGATGGTCATTACATCCAGATGCATGTCTGCAAGCATTAATGCAACCGAAAGGGGGTGCCCTATGTAGGGACTGCCCTCTTTTCTTGTCTGGCTGCAGTGTGCCTCATGTGAAAAATAATAGGCCTTTCTAAGCAGTGCAATATCCGCATCAGGGGAATAAGAGAGTATCTTTTCCGTCAGTTCATTAAGGGTTATCAGTTTGTGTCTAATTGTGCCCATACTTAATAATATAATCTTTTCACAAACTTTGTCCAAGGGAATGCAGAAGAGGCGGGGAGAGGGAACTGAAACCGTATCACTGTCTTTAAACTTCTTTACGAAAGAATCACTATTTTTTGTATAATAGAGATAATTTTTGAAAGGGGTATGAGTAATGGAATGTATCAAGACAGCTAATTTAAAGAAATGCAACTGCTCATATGGATCATGTTCAAGAAAGGGGAAGTGTTGTGAATGCCTCGTTTACCACAGACGGAACGGGGAGTTACCGGCCTGTTTCTTTCATGAATCCTACGAAAGGAGTTATGACCGCTCTGTGGAAAACTTTATAAACATGGTCCAGGCAGTAGGGATGAGAACAGGCTGAATCATTCGATATTCAATTCATTGGACTCCGGTCTCTGAAACTGGACAATGATAAATGAGCAGCATGCCGGAGTGGTGGAATGGCAGACGCGGTGGACTCAAAATCCACTGGGCTTCGGCCCGTGCGGGTTCGAATCCCGCCTCCGGCACCATGTTTTCAGGATGGAAGACTGAGTTATGGAGGACTGGAGGGGAAAAGACCTGGAGGATTGGAGATTTGGAGGATTTGAATTGTCTTTCTATAATATAAGGAGGGGATTATGAGACAGCAGGTAGTCAGAACTACTGCTATAGTGATATTTTTTCTGTTAGCTTTCTCTGTCAAGGGATTTGCGAATCCCTGGGCCATAGACGAGATGATCGGCAAGGAGGCATCTCCTTTCAGCCTCAAAGATTTGAGGGGACAAGAGGTAAGCCTTATGGATTTCCGCGGCAAGGTGATACTTCTGAATTTCTGGGCCACCTGGTGCCCCCCCTGCATTTCAGAAATTCCAAAGTTAAACAATCTGAGGAAGACATATGCTGAAAAGAACTTTGAGATTGTAGCCGTGTCAACCGACAGGTCATTATCAACTGTCAAAAAATTTATCAGGAAGCATCCTGTCTCGTTTGTTGTACTTCACGACTCAGACATAAAGGTATCGCGTAAATACAATGTCTTTTCGATTCCCACAACATTTCTGATTGACAAAAAGGGCAAGATAGTCGAGAAATTCCTTGGTGAATATGACTGGAATTCCCCTGAGATCAGGAAAAAAATTGATGAGCTTTTATAATAAATCAGAATACCAGAGCTGCAGAGCTGCAGAGCAAAAAAAGAACAGACAATAAATACATGCGTTACCTGATAATAGAAGGGGCCCGGCAGAATAATCTCAGGAATATTTCCCTCCGTCTCCCTCATAACAGCATAATAGCAGTAACAG
>JAYWMQ010000049.1 GCA_035873375.1 Nitrospirota bacterium
TTGACTACGTTGACTAACTACTTTTCCTTGTTATTATCTTACATACTGCAGATGTGGAAACTCCTACCTGGCGTGCAACCTCCGCCAATGGAATCCCATAAGTCTCAATCAACCTGCAAACTATCTGCGACCTTGCCTCAGACACCCTGCTCCTCCGGCTGCCTGGCTTTAATTCATGAATATTTACGCCCTCTTTTCTACATATTTCCTCTACAACTTCTTTCATCTTCTCTACTCGCTCATCTGCCGACTCCTGAAGAATCTTTATTACAAAATCCCCGCTCCCTAATATCCGCTCATCAGTCAGTCTTCCCTAACTGTCGGACAGTAGTGTTGTCAAATATCATTTTATTCGTGTAAACTCAGGAGATATACAGAAGTTCTATGCTAACTGGTTAGTGTGCTACGCGGGAAGTTCACTTGATCTTGCTATCGTTGTACGCCTTAAGTGTGTCTATGTACATTTCGTGCAGACGTTTCTGCCATGCCTCTTACAATGGACGAGTCGAGGCGTGGTGGATCCGCCAGAAACTATTGTGAATTGTCAATACAATCTCAGGAGGTCGATATGTCTGATCAACAGGTCAATCATGACGTACAGAAATTGGTGGACTACGGCGAGCAACTAAAGGGCCATCACGAGCAGCTGCAGGGATTAGAGGATAATCCTCTCGGCGTACTGCAATCTCTGAATATAGAAGTTGAAAATGAATTCAAGGATGCCGTCACTTCGCAATTGCGGGAGTTTGCAGATATAACGCGTTCGCAAACGGATGGCGAGGGCATTGTCACCCTGGCAACTTCCGCCAGTGATGCACAAAAAGCCGGATCAACTGCGCCGGCTCCACCGAACGGGTTTCGGTTTGCAGGTTATGACGAGAATGAACAAAAGCCCAAACCGGTTGCCCCGGCCCCACCATCCGGGCTTCGGGTGGTAGTTGAACCTGCATCTAATGATGTGCCTGCTGAAGTGTTCAATGCTTTGCAATTTATGATAAAGCCATGGGGTATTGTGTTGGCGGTACACAAACCCGCGATGCAATATTTAAAAGGTGGCGCTACGATTACTGATGCAACTTTAGGAGCTGCTGCGTTACTTCTTCCGCTTATTCCTGTTGCTGGGCCAATATTGTCAGGGATTACGGCGTTTTTAGCTTTTTTTCTTACTGTAAATATTGGCGTGATTGAAATTATGGATCAGGGCAAGGGCGTTTATATTACGCTTACATGGCTGCATATTGTTTATTGTGGCGTTGGTTTGCTGGTGCCTGCTATTACACCGATTAAATAGTGAATTTGTGTTTTGGAAGCTGCCTTTTAAAGTTTATTGGTTTGAGGGTAACTGCTAATGTGGGAGAACTTTGGGGACATCCTACTATGCAAAACTATTGACGGGTAAGAAAACGAAGTTGATAAAAATGTATGATTATAGAGAAAAGGTCTTGGGGTTGCCCATCCTAAATATTAATTTTTCTAAAAATAACAATGTTTCTGAGAGACTGTTCAGCCTGATTATTAGTTGGCGGAACATCGGGATGGCGGAGAAAAGCAAAGAGCTGATGATCAACCTAAACCAAGGGTCAATCATGGGGTCTATAATAGCCACTGTTTGGCATATTCCCATTAGACAGGGTATTAACTGGGAGCATCCGGCAGTTCAAGTCGAGTCTCTTTCATCGACGGACCCCAATAGCCACAGATGCTCCCATAACCATTTACTTATCTTACTTCATAAAGAAGGCTGCTTGCTTTTCTTACCCGTTTCTTACTTTGTTTTTCTATTATAGACCCCCAGGATTAGACTGGAAAGCGGGCACAAATCATGAATCATGTGCACCTCCTGTTTAAAGTATATATTTTCGTATTTTATGTTGTTCCAGAAAACGGGGAGCATGTCATGTTAAGCTCTGAGTCAGAGCAACAAGAGGAGGGGGGGGGTACAAAATATAATAAAATGATATACTGTAAGTTGAAACAATAGCCGGGGGAAGCCACTGTGAAAAACCTGCCGGAGAAAAGGAGGGCGAATAATGAGGTACTGGATGCATTTCCTTATATTATCTTTAATGTTTACCGTCTTATCGGCAATAAACCCGCTTCAGGCAAGAGGGCAAGAGGATGTATGTAAGGAGAAGGGCATTGTTGTGAGGAACCTGACCACAATTGACCTTTGGTATAAAAAGAATGATGGAGACTGCTTTAAATGGAAGGTGAGCAAGATGTTTGTAATCAAACCAGGCGAGACCGTTGATATATTTTCCGACCTTACCTGTGAAACACCGTATTGCAAAGGGATTGATTATGAGAAATACCTCTCTTACGATACAGACGGGGACTGTCGTGTGAAGATAATACCGGGCTGCACACTCTCTGATATGTAACCCGGGCTTAAATCTCCTCAGAGTTCCGACAGTAACTTCTCTGCCACCGCTCTGTTCATGCCCTTGACCCTGGCTATGTCTTCAACAGATGCCTTTTTAATGGCCTCAATTGAGCCGAAGTGTTTTAGGAGGGCAAGCCTCCTCTTCTTTCCAATCCCCTTTATACTCTCAAGCCTTGACTCAAGGAGCCCCTTGCCCCGGAGTTTTCTGTGAAAATTGATTGCAAACCGGTGCGCCTCATCACGCAGACGCCTCAGAAGGAGTGCATCAGGACCGCTGTCTTCAAGGAGAACATTCGTTCCATCTTTCAGAAACGCCCTGTCAGGCCCCTTTGCTATTGCAACAACATCGACATCATGGACATCCTCTCCCATCACCTCTGACAAAGCACTCATGGCTACCTCAAAGTGCCCCCTGCCACCGTCTATCAATATCAGGTCAGGAATGTTGCCATTCAGATTGTTGATTGTGCGTATAATAATCTCCCTCATCATCGAGTAATCATCCATTCCGCTGACATCCCTGATCTTAAGGAGCCTGTACATCTCTTTTCTGAATTCACCATCCTCCCACCAGACAAAGGCACCAACGGAATAGCTGCCGAAGATTGTGGAGACATCAAAGGCCCCGATTGAGCCGGGTATCTTTTTAAGCCCGCGCCTTTCTTTGAGTTGCTTCATCACTTCCTTTGATGCAGCGCCTTTTCCGGTATGCAGGATAATCCTTGCGTTCTCTGAAGCCATATTGATCAGGTCTTTCTTCTTACCCCTTTCAGGGAGCCTGATTTTTACCCTTCTCCCTTTTTTTGCAGACAGCCACTTCCCGAGTTCCTCAACGCCCTCGGGCCTTACCTGAACCACTATTTCATCAGGCGGAATTATCTCCTTTGCATAAAAGAGTGTAATGAATTTTTCAAAGAGTTCCTCCCCGGGAATGAACTCCGTATCTTTAAGATGAAAATCCTTTGCACTTATCAGGATACCGTTTCTTATAAAGAAGACCTGGAAGACCGTATCAACACCTTCGCGGTAAAATCCTATCACATCAATATCACCAAGCTCCGGAGATACAACCTTTTGTGACTCAAAGGCCCCCCTGAGTGCCTGCAACCTGTCCCTTATCCTGGCAGCCTCTTCAAACCTCAGATCTTCGGAAAACCTCAGCATCCTCCCCTCCAGCTCCTCTATCAACTCCTTCTTCTCTCCCTTCAGAAACCTTTCAACCTCTTTTACTGCCCTGAGGTATTCATCCCTTGAAACAAGCCCGGCACACGGGGCGGGACATCTGCCCATCTGGTACTGAACGCAGGGACGCATGGGCCTGTCCAGCCTGTAACGGCAAGGTCTTATGTTAAAATGTCTCCTGACAAAGGCGAGTGTCTCCCTCACTGATGAGGCCGGGATATAAGGCCCGAAATAGATGGCACCGTCCCTTGTTATCCTCCTGACAACCTCAAGGCGCGGCCACTCCTCGTTGATGGTGAGTTTGAGGTAGGGGTAGTTCTTGTCGTCCCTGAGGATGACGTTGTAGCGCGGCTTATGCTGTTTTATGAGGTTTGCCTCAAGGGCGAGGGCCTCAACTTCAGTCTCTGTAACCAGGAAAGCAAAGTCCCTTACCCGTCCGAGCATGGCCGTCTTTCTTGGCCCGAGGTTTACGGATTGCTGAAAATAGCTCTTCAGCCTGTTTCTGAGGTTCCGCGCCTTTCCGATATAGAGTATCCGATCCTTCCGGTCCTTAAACATATAGACACCGGGTTTTTCAGGAACGCTCTTCAGTTTTTCTCCCAGATCAACCGCTTGTTCAGCCATAATTTATTTTAACTCAAAACGGGTTGCTATTTTGGGATCAGGACGTTGCTGTCCCGGCAAAGTGATAATGTCCTGAAGGAGATTTCTCCCGGCCTGCAAAAATCTTGACAAAAACATATTGGTTGCTTTATGCTTATATGCTTGTTAGGGATATTTTGTCCCTCTTAAACCACTTGAAGGGGGGTTGAGGATTGCATGCTTTAGGTACCCATTTATTAGTTGAATTAAAGGATTGTAATCATGAGATTCTGAAAGACCTGAATGCTGTAAGGGAGGCAATGGTATCTGCTGCAAAGCAAGCAAAGGCAACTATTGTTGATGTATCCTTCCATGAGTTTAGCCCCTTTGGGATCAGTGGTATGGTGGTTATTGCTGAATCTCACCTTTCCATTCATACATGGCCGGAATATGGATATGCTGCCGTGGATATATTTACCTGTGGAGATGTAATTAAACCGGAAATTGCTGTCCAATACCTTATTGAACAGTTTGGGTCAAAAAACCCGTCCATTGTGGAAATGAAAAGAGGGATAATTTCGTGCACTAACGAAAAGCTTCCGCACAAGGTTTGTAATGATCGGCTCCAAATGGTTTCTTGAGTTTACAACAGACAAAGAGGCCAGTCTCCATTCACTTGAAGAGGTCCTGTATACTGCCCAGACCCGGTACCAGAAACTGGAAATTCTCAGACTCGGCAGCTACGGCAAGACCTTGGTCCTTGACGGCAAAATGCAGTCCACCCAGCTTGATGAGTTCATATACCACGAGGCCCTTGTACACCCTGCCCTGATCACCCACGGACACCCCAAAAAAGTATTGATTGCCGGTGGAGGAGAGGGTGCTACGATCAGGGAAGTGCTGCGTCATCCTACAGTGGAATCCGTCTGCATGATTGACCTCGATGAAGAGGTAGTGCAGGCATGCAAGGCCCATCTCTACGAATGGCATCTGGGGTGCTTTGACGATCCCAGGGTGAAGGTCTTGCATGAAGATGCAAGGAGGTTTATTGCAGAGGGAGACGGGGATTTCGACGTCATTATCCTTGACCTTCCTGAACCTATGGAAGCAGGTCCTGCCATCAAGCTTTATACAAGGGAATTTTACAATGAGGTCATGGAGCATCTCTCGCCTAATGGGGTAATGGTGACCCAGGCAACTTCTGTATCAGTAAACAACCTGAATGCCTTTGCCATTATCCATAACACGGTGGAACAGGTATTTCCTGTAGTCAGGGGGTACTGGACCTCTGTGCCGTCCTTTTATGTGCCCTGGGGGTTTATATATGCATCCAATAGTAAAGATCCGGAAGGACTCTCCCACAAGGAACTTACCGGGAAGTTAGAGCACCTCACTGCCGGTCTCCGTTTCTATAACCCGGAAGTCCATCATGGCATGTTTGCCATGCCTCAGTACCTGCAGGATGCGATAAAGGACGAGCAGAGGGTCAACACTGATACAGAACCCCTCTCCTTTTATTAAACGGTTCTTATCACCTCCACATTAACCCGCACCGAAACTCCCGGGACTGCACTCTTGCTGACATACAGCTCATATCTGCTCTCCGGAAGCCGGAATTGCCACTGCCTTCTTCCCCTTTTTCATCAGGATTTCTTTTTTGAGGTAACGATTCCGTTTAGTTTGGATTTTTATGAGGCGATTCGCACCTTTGCCTGAGATATTTTGATATAATATCCTTCAGGCTGCCGGGGGATTAAAGACCCGGCAGGGCAATAAAATATTTTCAGGAGGCATAAGTGGGACTCTTTGACAAACTGAAGAAAGGTTTGAGCAAAACAAGAACGGGTTTTCTTGGAAAGGTCGAGCAGGTTTTTCAGGGGAAAAAGATCGATGACACGACAATTGACGAGTTTGAGGAAGTCCTCATTACATCAGATATAGGTACTGAAGCCACCATGGAGATAATAGATGATCTCAGGGAAGAGGTCAGGAGCGGCAAGATAAAGGATTATAATGGTGTAAAGGAATTTTTAAAGCGGGAGATGCTGAAGATTCTGGGGCTTCCGCAGCCCTTTGTGCTCTATCAGGAAAGGCCCTTTGTCGTCCTGTGTGTGGGGGTTAACGGTGTGGGGAAGACTACCACCATCGGCAAGCTTGCAAGCAGGCTGTACGCTGAGGGGCATAGCGTTATAATAGCTGCATCCGATACCTTCAGGGCTGCTGCCATTGAACAGCTTGAGATATGGGCAGAGAGGTCTGGGGCCCAGATAGTAAAACACCAGAGCGGGTCCGACCCGGCAGCCGTGGCCTATGATGCAGTTGAGGCTGCGAAGGCACGGGGAGTGGATGCCGTAATAGTGGATACCGCCGGACGTCTGCATACAAAAACACCATTAATGGAAGAACTCAAAAAGCTCAAGCGTGTAATAAACAGGGCCATGCCGGGGGCACCTCACGAAACCCTCCTTGTTGTTGATGCCACAACAGGCCAGAATGCCCTGAGACAGGCCATGATGTTTCACGAGGCCATCGGAATAACAGGAATAGCATTAACAAAACTGGACGGCACTGCCAGGGGCGGCATTGTATTTGCCATCAAAAAGGAGCTGAACATCCCTGTAAGGCTGATAGGTGTGGGAGAAGGAATCGATGACCTGAGAGACTTTATTCCGGAAGAGTTTGTAAAGGCACTCCTTGAGGAGTAGACAACCGGGGCAACTGTTTGTATAATTAGATATGAAAAAGAAAATTCTGATCCTGTCTGCTCTCCTCCTTTTTGCTGCAGTTGCCCTCTATATTATATTCCATTATATAACCCCGGCCAAAGACAATTACCTGAAAGTCAGCGGCAGGGTGGAGGCCAGTGAGATAGAGCTGGCCACACAGATTCCCGGGAGGTTGAAGAGTGTCCTGATAGAGGATGGGTCTGCAGTCAAGGCAGGGCAGATCGTTGCACTGCTTGTGGACGAGGAGTTGCAGTCAAGGCGCAGGGAATTCATCAGGGGGACCGAGGAACTGGTTGAGAGGATCAAGGCCGCTGAGTTTGACCTGAAATACACGGCAGAAAACGTCAGGCATACCATAGATGAAGCACACAAGTCCCTTTTAATTGCAAAGGCAAGGCTCAAGCAGGCAGGGGACAAGAGGGAGAAGACCCAAAAGGACTTCAGGAGATTCTCCAGGCTGAGGCAGAAGGGCGTCATTGCTGAAGAAAGGTTTGAAGAGATGAGGCTTGCCTACAGCCTCTCTGAAGAGGAGGCACGTACTGCAGACAAAGAGGTTGAGCTGGCAGAGATATCACTCCTGAAGGCAAAGGCCTCAAAAGACCTTGTCAGGGCAAAGGAGAAGGAACTCCTTGCACTCAGAAAATCGCTTCAGCGTCTGAAAGAAAGACTGAAACAGGTGGAGATAACCCTCGGATATACAAAAATCTCCGCACCAGAGGACGGGATTATCCTCAAAAGGGTTGCAGAGCCCGGAGAAGTACTTCCACAGGGTGGAATTGCCGGCATCATGATCAACCCGGCGTCCCTGCATGTAAAGACATTTGTGCCGGAGACCTATATTGGAAGGATATTTATAAACATGGAGGCCGAGGTCTTCAGCGATGCCTATCCTGATTACCCCTTCACAGGTTATATCTGCTACATCTCCGACAGGTCGGAGTTTACGCCAAAAGAGGTCCAGTCCTATGAAGAGAGGGTAAAGCAGGTCTTTGCCGTAAAGATCTGTTTCCCGGGGACTTCAGCGGATCAGAAAAAGAACTACAGGGACGTCCTGAAAAAAGGGATGCCTGTGGATGTAAGGTTCGAGATTAAAGAGGATGGGAAAATATAAAACACTAAGACACTGAGAAAAGAATGGATTCCGGCTTAAGGACTGCCGGAATGACAGACAAATTGAGTTGTTAATTTGAGAGAATCTGCGAAATCTGCGGCTGAAAAAAAACCAGATGACAACCCCCATAATATCATTCAGAGGCGTTTCCAGAAAGTTCAGAAAACTACATGCCCTGCAGGATATTGACCTTGATGTATTCCCCGCCGAGATCACCGGAATTATCGGTCCGGACGGTTCAGGCAAGAGCACCCTCCTCAAGATATGCTCCGGCATCCTTGGTTTCAAGGGCAGGGCGACCTTCATGGACACAGACCTTCAAAAAGACCCTGAATCCATAAAAAGGCACCTCAGCTTCATGCCCCAGGGTATAGGCCAGAACCTGTACATGGACCTCTCGGTTGAGGAGAACATAGACTTCTTTGCAGCCTTAAAAGATGTCTCCCGGGAGAGAAGAGATACAGTGAAGGAGAGGCTCCTTGAGACCACAGGGCTGCAGCCCTTCAGGGAAAGGCGAGCAAAAAACCTCTCCGGCGGCATGAAACAGAAGCTGGGTATCTGCTGCTCACTTATCTCTGAACCCAAAGTTCTCCTGCTTGATGAGCCGTCAACAGGCATAGACCCGCTTTCAAGGAGACAGATGTGGGAGCTACTGCACGAGTTTGTCTCAGGGACAGGCACCACCATTGTGCTGGGGACATCCTACATGGACGAGGCGGAGCGGTGTCATTCCGTAAGCGTCAAATAAACCCCACGTGATTAACCAAGAAGGACGATGGAGCCACGATTAACGTACTGGGGCAGAAGAGCCCTGTAATCTTCCTCTGTATTGGCACCGGGCAGTTCTTCAAAGAGGAAGCGCAAATAGGCATA
>JAYWMQ010000050.1 GCA_035873375.1 Nitrospirota bacterium
AAAGTCAACGGGCAGGCGGGGGGGCAACAGATTTTCATTGATTTCTATGAACTTGCCATATTTGAGTGGTTGTATATCACCCGTCTTGTAATGATATGCAGAAAACTGGATATCTGCCATGTTTGATATTTCTACCGGACAGCAGCGGGGGATGGGCTACACATTACACAATTTTGAACTGTTACAAATCTCTTTTGCACGTTTTCTGAGGAGAGAGAGGGCGAGGAGACCTCGCCCCTACAACTATGGACAAATTATGGTGCAAATCAATGCAGGATTTATTCGTCTACAACTACCGTAATTTATAAGGAGCCTTATGAGCCGCCTTCAGCCCTGATCTTCTCTACCTCTTCAGCAGCCATTTTCGCTATTCTCGGCTCAGGGTTTTTCGAAAGGAGTTCTTCAAAGACCGCAAGGGCCTTCTGGTTTTCTCCCATGTTATACCTGTAGATCAGCCCGATATGGAAAAGGCTGTTCAGGTGTGCCGGGTCCAGCTTCAGGGCAGTCCGGAACTTTTCTATGGCAAGGTCATACTTTCCGGTCTTCTGATAAAGTATCCCTAAATCGTTCTGGATGTGAACACTGTTTGGCTCAAGCTTTTCAGCCTTTTTAAATACCTCAAGCCCCTCATATACCTGATTGCTCTCAAAATACAGATCACCAAGGGCAACCAGTGCATCGACATTATCAGGATTCTCTTTCAGATAAGCCTTTACCTCCTGAATCCTCTCCTCTAACGGCCTGGACTGCTCAGGTCCTGCTGCAACCTCCTGAGTGGTCTCCCCACTCTTCAGTGCAAGGTTAACCAGGGACATAATAACAAACCCCCCAAATATCAGCCAGAAAAAGAGTATGACTATAGTCTCCTTTCTGCTCCTAACTGCCTCCATTACATCACCTCCTTAAAATTCTATCTGACGTCCTTCTCCTTAAACAGGTCTTCAAGCCTGTTTAACCTCCGGACGAGTTTTCTCTGCTGCCCTGAAACATACGTCAGGTATGAAAACAATCCTGCCCATACAGCCATGTAGGCCACAACCAGAAAAACAAGGTTTTTCATCAATCTCCTCCTTCCATTCTGTTCTCTAAAAACCTGATCCTCTTACACGTTAACGCCACATTGGTCTTGAGTCTGAAAAGCAGCAACCATAGAGAGAAAAAGGCTGCCATGGTTATCGCAAGTGTAAGGAGCATTGAGGGCGCGATATCAATGGAATCCGACCTTATCACCACCGGATGAATCGTCCTCCAGATCCTTGCAGACATAAAGACTATGGGCACGTCAACAAAACCCACAATGGCCAGCACTGCACAATAAGCCGCCCTCTTGCCTTCCTGGTCAACGGATGTACGCAATATCAGATACGAAACATATATAAACCATAGTATCAGGGCTGTGGTCAGCCTGGGGTCCCATGTCCACCAGGTGTTCCAGATCGGCCTCGCCCACATAACCCCGGAAAACAGGGTCAGGGATATAAAGACCACTCCGATCTCCACACTGCTTGAACCGTATACATCCCATTTGATGTCCTTTTTTACGAGATAGAGAATCCCGCAGATAAAGGCGATAAAAAAGGACAGGAAGGCCGTAAAGGCCATTGACAGATGCACGTAAAATATCTTCTGCACAATCCCCATCACCCTCTCTGTGGGGGCATAGAAAAAGATTGTATAGATGGCTGAAAGAAACAGCAGGCCCACAATAACGGTTAAGGCCCTGCTCCTGAAATCGGTATCCACTCTCTAACCCTCCTTTATAATATATTCAAACAAAAGATAACCCACACCTGAAAATATAAAACCAAAAGCAACTATTATATACAGCCAGGACGAATACTCCTGATACGGAATCTCCTCAAAAACACTCCCCGTAACCTTTACAGCAAGGGCAATCAGGGGCGTGATAACAGGAAAGAGCAACAGTGGCAAAAGCACCTCGTTCCTCCTCGTCCCTGCTGTTATGGCTGAAAAGAGCGTACCCACTGTAGAAAACCCCAGGTTTACAAAGAGCACTACAACAATGAGCATCGGCAAATGCCGGGCAAACCTGTCACCGTAGAAGACGAAAAATATCGGGATTATTACCGCCTCAGCTATAACCATAAAGATAAAATTAACCGCTGTCTTGGCAGTATATATCTGCTCTGACTCAACAGGACTGAGAAGCAGGCCGTCAATGCAGCGGTTTTCCTTCTCCTGCGAAAAGACCCTGCCAAGACCCAGCACTGCTGAAAAGATTATCGAAACCCAAAGTATACCGGCGGCTACTTCTCCATCCAGCTCCCTGCCTATTCCGAGTGCAATATTGAGGATAACGAGCAGAAGAAACCCGAAGAAGACCATTGATACCAAGGATTCTTTCTTTCTGAACTCGGTAAGGAGGTCCTTTTTTATTATCAGGAGCGTATCTCTCATACGTCCTGTGCACCCTGCAGATAGCGGAGATAGACGTGCTCGAACTCGTCAGTGTCAACCTCGCTTCTGTCCTTAAAATAAACGAGCCTTCCCTTTGAAAGAATGCCAACCTTTGTAGCGCTCTCCAGACCCCTTTTGAGGTCATGGGTAACCATCACTATAGTCCTTTGCCAGCTGTGCAGTTGCCTCAGATGCCTGCTCAGCAGAATCGAGGCCCGCTCGTCAAGCCCTGTATAGGGCTCATCCAGAAGGAGCAGAGACGGATCATTAATGAGTGCCCGTGCAATACTCAGGCGTTGCTGCATCCCGCGGGAGAACCCTGAAACCTTTGAATCTCCCCTGTCCTGCAGGCCTACCAGCCTCAATAGCTCCCCGGCTTTTGCCTCAGGGTCATTGACCCTGTAAAGCGCAGCATAAAACTCAAGGTTTTCCCTTGCGCTCAGGTCGTCGTACAGAAAGGACTGATGGGATATCACGCCAAGTTGCGCCCTGAACTCCTCGGGGTGTTCCTCGATATCAAAATCCATAACACTTATGCTGCCCGAGCCCGGCTTGAGTAATGTGGCTATAATCCTTATGAGCGTGGTCTTGCCGGCGCCGTTTGGACCAAACAGACTGAGAAACTCACCCTTCTGCAGATTAAGGTCTATTCCCCTCAGGGCTTCAATACCGTCATAACTCTTCTTCAGGCCTTTTATCTGAAGAAAGGCCGAATTAGCCATCTGTGTTCTCTTTGTTGCCTCCACCTTTTATGCCCTTCTTATCGCCCAGCTCCTTCATGACCTCAGCCACCTTCAGTCTGTAATGGTTCCGGAGTTTTTCATAATCATCATTATTTATCTTGTTGGAGGCAAACTCAAACTCAATGTCCTTGAGTGCCTTCAGAAAAGACGCTTTCTCGGTCTCAAGGGACTTGATCTGCTCATCCTTTGCATCAGGTGCCTCCTGCCACACCTGCCTGCCTCCCATTAGCGGCAGAAGTGCGTAAACCAGGGTGATAGAGGCTATTATAAAAAAAATCGCCCATTCCATTTTTAATCCTCCTCAAACTTCTTCAATTCGTCATCTATCTTCTTCTGCATCTCATCATTCAGGCCTGATCCTTTTGTCTCAGCCTCTGCTGCGGCTTCCTTTCTGCCTGAAAAGGCCCACTTCCTTACAACAACAACAGCAACAATGACCCCTACCAACAGACCCACAAACGGCAGGATATAGGCTATCAGGTTAAACCCTTTTTTTGGTGGCGCTGCAAGGATGCTCTCACCATATTGTGATACAAACGAATTTAATATTTCTTCTTTTGTTTTGCCCTTATCCATCATGCTCCTGATCATTGTCCTCATCTCTTCAGCCCTCTCGCACTCACATGTACCAAGCAACTGACCGCAACCACAGTCACACATAAGATTGCTTTCTATCTCGGTGCTGGTCAGCGAAAACCCCCTTGAGGACACAGAGAGCATCAACATGAGGGAGAAAATTATCAAAACACCATACTTAGTCAATCTCATTATAATCCCCTTTCTTTTTTCTATTTGGCAAGATTGCTATTATACCACCTGCAACCATCAGGAATCCGCCAATCCAGATCCAGATCAACAGGGGATTTACCGTAACCTTGAGCGTTATCTCCTCGTTTTCCCCGATCCCGGGCATTGTCACATAGAGGTCTTCAATCAGTCCGGTCCTGAGACTCACTTCCGTAGTAGGTTTCTCTGCATTTATATAATACCTGCGCTCCGGAGATATGGTTCCGGCAGGTTTTCCGTTTTTAAAGACCTTCAGTGTGGCAGCATAAATATCCCTGTTTCTGTCCCTGTATCCCCTCAAATCATCATAACGCAGTTCATAGTCCCCGATCTTTATGCTCTCCCCCTTGTAAAGGGTGCCCTGGGTCTCGAGTTTGTATGCAGAAGACCCTGTGATGCCTATGACTATGATAACCACTCCCAAATGTACGATATACCCTCCGTACCTCCTCCTCATTTTATAGAGAAGCCTCGGGAATGCGGTAAATACCGGCTCTCCTGTAAGCTTTCTCCTTGCCATTGTCCCACCCCTGAACTCGTTGAAGATGGTTACAATCACAAAGATGGAGAGTGAAAAAGCCGTCAGTGGATAGAACTCCCTTATGCCTGCTATAAAGAGCGCTATCGCCCCTATCACGGCTGCCAGGGCCGGAACAAGGAAGTTTTTCCGGAGGTTGTCGGCTGATGCCTTTCTCCAGCCTATGAGGGGACAGATGCCCGTCAACAGCAGGAGGATGAGAAAGAGGGGGGTGTTTACCTGGTTGAAGAAGGGCTGACTGACCGTAAGTTTATTGCCTGTTACCGCCTCTGATATGAGCGGAAAAATGGTTCCGAATAATGTGGAGAAGGCAATTGCAAGAAAGAGCACATTGTTAAAAAGAAAGGTACTCTCCCGTGAGAGATAGGACTCAAGGCTATGCTTTGTCCTCAGGTCATTGTAGCTCTCTGCTATGAGATAGATGCCGCCAAGGAGTATGACTATCATAAAGACAAGGAAATATCCCCCGAGTCCTGTGGCACCAAAGTCATGTACGGACTGAAGCACACCGCTTCTTACCAGATATGTGCCAAAAAGACAGGAGACAAAGGTCAGGACAATGAGCACCATGTTCCAGACCTTCATGATATTCCTTCTCTCCTGTATTATCGCCGAGTGTATGAATGCCGTTGCAATAAGCCAGGGAATGAATGAGGCGTTTTCCACAGGGTCCCATGCCCAGTAGCCACCCCAGCCAAGCTCAACATAGGCCCACTGTCCACCGAGTATAATCCCTATGGTCAGGAAAACCCAGGACAGGACATTCCACCTCCTCGTCTTCCTCAGCCACGTCTCATCCAGCTTGCCGATCACCATTGCTGAAACGGCATATGCAAAGGGTATGGTAAAGCCGATATACCCCAGAAAGAGTGTAGGAGGATGAAAGATCATACCGGGATTCTGGAGCATGGGGTTAAGGCCCTGTCCGTCTTTGGGAATAAACCCCAAAAGCGCAAACGGATTTGATAGTGAGGTAAGAAGCAGGAGAAAGAAGCTCGCTGTAGTGGCAAGGACGAGGTAGATATAGGGGGTGTTTCTGCTTTTCAGATCCGTTCTCGTGTTACGGACTACAATAGCGGTGAAGACAGTCAGCACCCATGCCCAGAAGAGCAGAGAGCCCTTTTGTCCGGCCCAGAAGGCAGTGACCTTGTAAAACATCGGCAGGGCCCTGTCTGAATAGGACGCCACATACTCCACCTGAAAACTGTCGGTTATAAAGAGATACCCCAGGGCGATTGACGCAAGTGTTGTAAAGAGCGCGAGGCCGTAAAGCGACCGCCTGCCGCTCTCTATAAACCTCATATCATTCTTCATCAGCCCGGTCAGAAGGAAGGCCATTGATGCCAGGGAAAATATAAATGCAAAAACCTGCGACAGGTTACCAAAATTTACCATATTCTACTCCTTTTCTCCGGTTTCTTCAGTTTTGTATTTTGACGGACATTTGGCGAGGAGGGTCGTTGCAGAAAAGGTGTTACTCTCCCTGTCATAACTTCCTTCAAGTATCACCTCAACGTCCGGTTTGAATGCATCCGGAACAACCCCGGTATATGTGACCTTCATGGTCTTGGTTTCGTCATCAAGATCCCTTACTGTAAAGGTCAGGAGGAGGTCCCTCTGGTTGTAGTTTGTGGAGCCTTCCACAACCTTTCCGCTGACCCTTATGCCCCTGTCATTAAAGCTCTCCGGGTCTGCTGCTATCACCTCATTCACTGTCAGGTAATAGACCCCGGTCTCTGAAATTCCCTTGTATATCAGAAACCCGACACCTGCCACAATAAGCATCACTGCTATCACTGTCTTCTTGACAGACTTCTTCATACACCTCCATCCTCCATCTTGATTTAGTGCCTGTGCGCAAACTCACTTATTGCCTGAGTGACAGATAAAAAAAGTGGAGTTTCCGGAAAATCAAACACTCTTGAAAACATCCGGGGAACGCACAGGGCGCAACTGTACTTTTACCTTCAGTATTAAAACAGATTATAAAGCAAAAGATATGCCAGCGTCAAACAATATGCCGAAAATGAATCCAAGCCCTTGTTTTTAAAGAAATTATCGGGTTTGCAGCATCCCGGGGACAGTATCGGGGTAAACATTGAGTGGGACAGAAGGGGGCACTGGCGAGACAAATTGTCTCACCCTTTCCTGATCTCCAGGAGCTTTCTATATATGGTCTTCCGGTTTACACCAAGGATTTCCGCAGCCCGTTTCTTGTTTCCACCGCACCTCTCCAGAATATGCTCAATGTACTGCCGCTGAAGCTCATCCAGGGATTTTCCCTCTGCGAATCTAAAACCCTCTTCCACGTCTCTGACTGCAAGCATTTCATCCGGCAAATCTTTTATCCGCACAACCCCATCCTCCGAGAGATACACAGACCGTTCAATAACATTCTCAAGTTCCCTTATGTTTCCGGGCCAGGGGTAATCCATAAGAAACCTCATGACCTCAGGAGAAATCTGAACCTTCTTCTCCTTCTGTCCATACCTGTTCAGGAATTCCTGTACAAGTATGGGAATATCCTCCCTGCGCTGCCTGAGCGGGGGAAGCTCTATTCTGAATATATTGAGTCTGTAATAGAGGTCCTCCCTGAACCTGCCCGCCCTCACCTCTTCCCTCAGATTCCTGTTGGTTGCAGAGATAATCCTGACATCAAAGGGGATGTATTTATTGCTTCCAACGGGTTTAATCTGCCTCTCCTGCAGGGCCCTGAGGAGTTTTGGCTGCAAGGTCACAGGCATTTCCGTAATCTCGTCAAGCAGTAGAGTCCCTCCATCGGCCTCAAGGAAGAGTCCTTTCTTATCGTTCTTTGCATCAGTAAAGGCCCCCCTGACATGACCAAAGAGCTCGCTCTCCAGGAGCCCCTCGGGAATGGAGGCACAATTTACAGGAACAAACGGTTTTTCCTTTCTTTGTGAACAGAGGTGGATTGCCCTTGCAATCATCTCTTTTCCGGTACCGGTCTCGCCCTCGATAAGCACATTGCCCCCTGAATCCACTATCTTCTCAATAAAGGTGAATATCTTTATCATGGCCGGGCTCTTGCCCGCAAGGTTGTGGAAACTGTAGCGCTTCGCGGTCATCTCCTCAAGCTCCCGCAATCTCTTCCTCATTTCAAGTTCCCTGACCGCCTTTTTAACGGCAACCAGAATCTGTTCCATCTTAAAGGGTTTTATAATATAATCATAAGCACCCCTGTCCATGAGTTTTACCGTATCATCTATATTTCCAAAGGCGGTGATAAGGATAACAAAGGGGAAAAAAGCATTCCCCGTTCTCGTCCGGTCAAGAAAGGAGAGTCCGTCCATAACAGGCATCTTTATATCTGAAATAACAATCTGAAACCTCTGCCTCTCCATCATGGCAAGGGCATCGTGGCCGTTTGAGGCCGTCTCCACGGCATAGCCATGCTCCAGCAGGATATCCCTTAAAAACTCCCGCATATCCCGCTCATCCTCCACAACAAGTATGCTTACCCTGTCTGCTTCTGCCATAACAAAAACCCCTTTTTATATAACCAATTCTATATAAACACAATCCAGCGATTCGATATCTAAAGGAGAGACATGATTAACCCTGAACGGTTTTAAGTATCACAAAGGCTTCACCTGGATGGTGAACCGTGATACTTACCTCGGAGTCCCGGCCGGACGCCGGGACGAGAATGAGTGAAGGGTTACTCATGTCTCTCCTTTAGATTGCCCAACGTTCCTTTATCACTGAATACTGGTAGACCCATTTTCACGCTCCGCAGGAAACCTCATAATAAATCTTACCCCACCTTCATACGAATCATCAATCTCAATCGTTCCACTGTGCTCCTGAACAATATTAGCAACAATAAAGAGCCCCAGACCAGTCCCCTCCCCCACGTCCTTTGTCGTAAAAAACGGGTCAAAAACCCTTGCCCTGTGCTCAGGCGGTATTCCGGGGCCATTGTCCTCAAAGCATATCCTCATGAATTTTCTGTTATTCTCAATCTCTTCGGAGACAGTAATCCTGATCCTGCCGCCATCCTTCATTGCATGCAATGAATTGAGCATCAGGTTGACAAACAACTGCCTGAACCCATCCTCATCCCCAAAAAACCTTTCAGCCGAGATGTCATATTCGAGGCTCAGGGGCAGCCCCTCTCTTCTCTGTCTGAGTTTGCACAAGGAGAATGCCTCGTTAATTATCTCCTTCAGATCAAGCTCCTTAAAGGCGGCCGGGCTCTTCCTCGAAAAGGAGAGCAGGTGCTGGATGGTCTGCGAGATCCGGTCTGCCTGCCGTATTATGGTCTTAAAACCCTCTCTCTGAGGATGATCCTCCGGAAGCTTTCCCATCAGTTGTTCTGCCCGGCCACTTATAACATTCAGGGGTGTGCCGATCTCATGGGCAAGGCCGGACGTAAGCTGACCTATTGAGACAAGCTTTTCCGAATGGCGAAGCCCGCGTTCGAGCCTGAGTTTTTCGTTGAAAAACTTCTCTTTCTTTATATATTGCTGCTCCAGATTCTCAGCCATCCTGTTAAAGTCGTCAATCAGCTCATCCAGTTCCACCACACCGCTCTTTTCAATACGAAGACCAAGGTCACCCTCGCCCAGTTTTTCCGATGCCTCCTTGAGCCTCCTTATAGGAACAGATATGCTCCATCTGCTTATAAGATAGGTGGCAGCACCGAGCAGCGATCCGGCAACCAGTGTAAAGAGCAGAAACCTCCTCGTTACTGCCGAAAGCCCAACGTTAATATATCCAAGAGAGAGTATAACCTCAACAGCACCCTGTACTGCACCGTTTAAATTCATGATAGGGCTGACCACGGAGATGAATTCATTCTTTCCGACACTAAAGGTCTTTTCCCTGCCCCCCTGCTTAAGGCCTTCCATATCAATACTGCTGTGGGGACACTGAATGTTTGTACAGTTACTGCGTGAGAAATCCACCAGATTGCCGTTTTTGTCATAAACATTTATTACCAGCACGTCCTTTTCATCTATCGGGGTAATGGCCCGGATGAGATCCTCGACTGTAAAATGCGGGTCTTCCTGATGATAAAACCTGAAGGTGGCGGAAAGGGTCCGTGACAACATCCATGCCCTTGACTTGACCTCACTTAAAAGGTGGTACCTCTCGTCTTTTACAGAGACATAGCCAAGCACTGCGGAAAGGAGGAGCATCAGGGTAAAAATGTAAAGAAAAAGCCGTGTTGAAATCTTCAAGTCTTAAGAATCCTCGTTGAATTCAGTACTGCAAGCACGGCAACACCCACATCTGCAAAAACCGCCTCCCACATAGTTGCCATGCCAAAGGCACCGAATATTATGAAAAACCCCTTGATCGTCAGGGCCATGGTTATGTTGATAAAGACGATCTTCCGCGTTCTTCTCGATATGTGCATTGCATCGAGCAGACCCGTCAGCCTGTCTTTCATGAGCACCACGTCAGCGGCCTCAATGGCGGCATCAGAGCCGAGCCCTCCCATTGCCACTCCGATATCAGAGGCAACCAGCACCGGCGCATCGTTAATACCGTCTCCGACAAAGCCTATCTTGTCCTTCTTCCTGTCGATATTTGCCTCCAGCTCCTGAACTATCCTGATCTTGTCCTGGGGCAGCAGCTCGGCATGAAACTCATCTATCCCCAACTCATTGGCAACTATATCCGCTGCATCCCTGCCGTCTCCTGTAAGCATCACCACCTTCCTGACCCCTTCTCTTCTGAGGCCCTCAATGGTACTGGCAGCATCAGACCTCACCTTGTCGGCAAGCAGGATGTATCCTGCATACTTCATGTCAATGACAATATGCACGACAGTGCCCTTCACCTTGCATGTATCGTGATCAATGTCGTATCCCTTCATGTGGAGAATCCTGTCATTGCCTGCCAGGATCTCTCTCCCCTCTGCAATTGCCCTTACACCATGCGAGGGGATTTCCTCGTACTTCTGTATCGTGTTTTCATCTATTCCCTCACCGTATGCATCCATGATGGACTTTGCAATAGGGTGATTGGACTGGCTCTCTGCCTCCGCAGCAAGACGGAGGAGCTCTTCCCTTGTAAATCCGTTCAGGGGCATAACTTCCGTCACCTTAAACACACCCTCGGTGAGTGTCCCTGTCTTGTCAAAAACCATGGTACGGATATCCCTGAAACCCTCAAGGTAGTTTGAGCCCTTAAAAAGCACCCCGTTTCTGGAGGCAGCCCCAATGCCGCCGAAAAAACCAAGCGGAATGGAGATGACAAGTGCACACGGACAGGCTATAACAAGAAAGACAAGTGCGCGGTAAATCCATTCAGAGTAAGTCTCCGGATGGGAAAAGACGGATGTAAGTGCAGGGATTTGATAGATAACAGGCGGCAGGATTGCAAGGGCAAAGGCGCCGGCCACAACTGCAGGGGTATAGACCTTTGAAAACTTGGTGATAAATTTCTCTGTCGGGGCTTTTTGTGCAGATGCCTTTTCAACAAGGTCGAGTATCCTGCTCACTGTTGAGTCACTGAAGACCTTGGTGACCCTCACTGTTATCACTGCATTTCTGTTTATCATTCCCGAGAGGACCTCATCGCCCTCTTTCAGGGACCTTGGCATTGACTCTCCGGTCAGGGCCGAAGTATCCACACTGCTCTGCCCCTCCTCAACAACACCGTCAAGCGGAACTTTCTCTCCGGGCTTGACCATTATAAGGTCGCCTACCTGGACATCCTGGGGCCTGACCCTTTCGGTAATTCCATTCTTCTTCAGATTTGCATAATCAGGCCTTATCTTAAGGAGATTCCTGATCGATCTCCGCGAATGGTTTAATGCCCGGTCCTCAAAATACTCTCCCACCTTGAAAAAGAGCATCACCCCAACAGCCTCGGGAAACTCCTTTATTGCAAAGGCGCCAAGGGTAGCTATGGTCATCAGCAGATTCTCTCCAAAGAAATCCCTGCTGATTATGCCTTTTACAGCACCTGAAACAACATCATGACCTGCAATGATATAACCGATAAGATACGGCATGAGAACAGCCCAGAAACGCAGGTCATTCAGGGGCAATTCCTCAGCGTCCGGATATACATAATTCTGAATGACAAGGCCGGTTATAAAGAATATACCGGCAAGGAATATCTTCAGCAGAATGGAAGGACCGGCATTTTCCTCCTCCTCTTCGCCCTCTTCATCCTCTATCTTCTTTATCTTTATATGCGGCTCTATCTTTTTAACCACAGCAAGGGCCTCTTCTTCAAGCTCTCTGCTGTCAGCATCAAGAATAAGGGTGGACGAGGCAAAACGCAACTCCGCCTTCACTCCGTCCATCTCGTTCAGCTTCTGCTCTATCTTTGCAGCACAGGAGGCACAACTGAGACCGCCAAGGTAATACCTCACACCCCCGGCAATGGCAGGGCTTTCAGGACGCTCCCCCTGCACAGTACTGCAGACCTCTTCAGCACAATGGTCGTCTGTCCTGCTGTTTTTTATGTGTAGCGGAAACTCAGGCATAAAATATCCTTAAATCAGGCTCCATTAAGCCCTGGCACTCCTTGTCCTGTACAGAAATATCATTATTCCCACCAGCACCATGGCAAGACTCAATATCTGTCCCATGGTGAGGAAGGCAACTACAAAACCAAGCTGCGCATCCGGTTCCCTGAAGAACTCGATCGAAAACCTTATCACCCCGTACAGGATGAGGAACAATGCAGTTAAACCGCCTGTAATCTTTATCCTGTTTTTCATATACCATAATACGATAAAAAGCACTACCCCTTCAAAAAAGGCCTCATACAGTTGAGACGGATGACGCGGCAGTCCGCCTCCGCAAGGAAAGACCATTGCCCAGGGAACGTTACTCACCCTTCCATAAAGCTCGCAGTTAATAAAATTCCCGATCCTGCCAAGCCCCAGCCCTATCGGGGCTGTTGCGATTACAAGGTCTGCAACCAGCCAGGAATCCAGTCCCCTCTTCCGGCAAAAACATATACCGGCAAAGACCGAGCCTATCAGCCCGCCATGAAATGACATCCCACCGTGCCAGACTGCAAATATCTCAAGGGGGTTTTGCAGGTATTCCGCAAAATTATAAAACAGGACATAGCCGAATCTTGCGCCCAGTATAAGGCCAAGGATAATATAGAAGTATAGATCATCTATAATCCTTCGTTCTATCCCTAACCCCTTCTTCTTTATCTGATAGTTCACGAGGAGATAGGAGCTTGCAAAGCCAAGTAGGTACATAACGCCATACCACCTGAGCTGCAGCGGGCCGACTTTTATTATATAAGGTTTTATATCAGGGTAGGGTATCACGTTACTTGATTAACCTGGTTTTTTTCTCAAAGATACACTCGGTCAACTCTCTGTTAAGACCGATGCCAACATCGAGCATCGAGCAGTACATCCTCTGGGCAATCGCCTCACTATCCACATTTACCAGACTCGTTATCGACTGATTGACAACAAATGCCTCTTCTGTGTAAAGCTCAAGAATCTCGTTATTCAACTCCAAAAACTCCTCTTTTTTAAATGCCTTTCTGACCATATCATCATAGTCCTCCGCCTCGACGGACCCAAGTAGCCTTACAAAGAGATGAATCAGCCTCTCAGTCCTCTCCTTCCTCAGCGGCAGTATCTTTTCATATTTAAAATCTATCCTTATAGGGAGAAACCTTATGTCCCCCTTGAGCCTGCAGTCAAGGTCAATACTGCCCTCTATAACCTCTTCAACGTCCATGGCACAAATACCGCTTCCCGCTTCATTGATTACAGCGGCCATATCAAGGCAGAGCCTGTAATACTGAAGCTCCCTCTTTATCCTGGCAAAAAGAAATTTTTTGAAGACCGGAAACTGCACTGAAGATACAGCCTTGCCGCAATACTTGATACATCGCTCCGAGAGTGCATAAAGAAACCATTTAGCAAACCTCATTATCTCTGTCTCTTTATCCACCCATACCCCGTTATCCTGAGAGATGACTTAAAACACACTTCAAGAGTGAACTCTCTATAATAATAACACAACAAGGCACTTCATGCCCCCTAAGGGGGAAAGACCTGGAGTAATGGAGTAATGGAGTGATCAATCCTCCAGGTTCTCCTGTTAATCCACGCCAAAGGCAGCACACCTGTAAAAATCCCTTCCAAGGGGATCACCGGACAGCTCCGCCCTGAACCTGCACCCTCCCCTGCATGCATCCAGCACATCACAATCACATTTAATATCAGCAAGCCTCAGGGGTTGCAGTCTCTTCCAGCACTTCTCAAGCCCCTCAGATATATGCCCCAGGGGCCTGTCCGAATAAAAGGCACACTTTGCAACATACCCCTCAGGCAGGACCGACACGAGATGCAGGCCGCAGGCAAAACCCTCGCCACCGCCATGAAGCCCCTCACCATAACCATATCCAAGGTATTTACCGGTCACATCCGGAGGAAGGGAAATCTCCGTGTTCTCTAACATCCTGCCGCTCAGGCACGGCACATCAACTATCCAGTTCTTTACACCCATTGTCCTGAAGAGTTCATCCATCCTCTCAAACTCGCCAAGATTTCCGGGATGGATCATCGTAGAGACAGCAACATCAAACCCGTTTTCAAGCGCAAGCCTGACAGCACTCATCGCCCTGTCAAAAACACCCCTGCCTCTCAGGGCATCATGGGAGCTTCCAAGACCGTCAATGCTGATCTGTAGCTCATCCACATTTAAATTCTTCAGAATTCTGTTATTCAGGAGAAGACCGTTTGAGAAGAGGACCTTTCTTAAAGGATAGCCTGAGAGATAATCATTGAGACCATCAAACTCCCTGTGCATCAACGGCTCTCCGCCGGATATCAGCACCCTCAGCCCCTGCACGTCATTAAAATCCTCAAGAACGCTGATTATCAGATTCAGACCGAGCTCTTTTGCCCCTGATTCTCCGATGTAGCAGTGTCTGCACCTCAGATTACACCTGTCTGTTATCAGTAATTCAAGGTATCTCAGGGAGGGAAGAGGAGATTTTCCTGTGCACTGTCTCCTGATTTTTTGCGGTGTCTCGGACAGTATCCCCTCAGAAAGACAATATGAGGTGAATTCCGTATCATCAGAAAGCGCCCCTCTGTCTGCGCATTCGCCTAAAAACTTAAAGGCACTTTCATCAATCTCGTACAGCTCGTCATTCTTTACGTGATAAACCGAGGGTTGTTCAAGCCATCTAAGCAATACATTTTCAGAGAGGAAGTATCTTCTATCGGGCTCAATAATAGAACTCCTCCTTCAGCGGTCTCGTCATCAACTCCCTTACAGCAACAAGGGGAGGCTTGTCCTTGTGAAGCATAAGGCAGACCTGCTCCACAATAGGCATCTCAACATCATATTTAACTGCAAGCTCGCAGGCTGAAACCGAGGTTGCAACCCCCTCTGCAACAGCCCTCATCTCAGACAGTATCTCTTTCAGCTTCATGCCCTGACCAAGCTTATGGCCTACAGTATAGTTCCTTGACAGATTCCCCGTACACGTAAGCACAAGGTCGCCCATTCCGCTGAGACCTGCAAAGGTCTTTGCATCAGCACCCATCTTTACACCAAGACGGGTAATCTCTGCAAGCCCCCTTGTTATGAGCGTGGCCCTTGCATTCAGGCCAAGGCCAAGGCCGTCCGATATACCGGAAGCTATGGCAATAACGTTTTTCAGGGCACCGCCCAGCTCAACACCCAGGACATCGTGATGCGTATACACCCTGAAATAATCCGTATTAAATATCTCCTGAAGCAGCAACCCGGCAGCCCTCTCCTTCACTGCAAGGGTAACGGCAGTGGGAAGCTTTTTTATGACCTCTTTGGCAAAGCTCGGCCCTGAGATCACGGCCGTCTCATGGTGTGTAAGCTGCTTCAGGATCGAGGAGACGGTCAATAGCGTCCCTTGTTCCATCCCCTTGGAAGCGCTTACAACAACAGCACTCTTCTCAAGATATCCTACAGCCTCCTTAAAGACCGACCTCACAAACTGGGTGGGAACCGCGCATATCACATATCTCGACCTGTGAAGTGCACGCTGAAGCTGATGCGTTATCTTAATATTGTCAGGCAGCGTGGCTTCAGGCAGGTAAAGCCGGTTTACCCTTTCACGCTCCATCTCCTCTGCAAGCTCTTCTTCATGAATCCAGAGCGAGACATCATAGCCCTTTTCTGCAAGCAGTATACTCAGGGCCGTGCCCCAGCTACCGGCACCTATAACACTTATATAAGCCATCAGATCCCCTCTATCGCCCTGTCCAGCCGCTTGATCGCCCTCTCCTTCCCTATAATCTCCAGAACCTCGAAAATACCGGGACTGACGGTATTGCCGGTTATTGCAACCCTGACGGGCTGGGCTATCTTTCCAAGTTTTGTGTTATGCCTCTCTACCATTGCCATAAATACCTTTTCTATCTCTTCTGCGCTGAAGTTTTCCAGTCCGGCAAGTCCGTTCCGAACATCTTCAAGCAGGGGCTTTGTCTTTTCATTTATAAATTTCTCTCTTGCCTTGGGATCAAGCTCAACATACTCAAGGATATAATACCTCATGGAACGGGCCATCTCCAGAAGTGTCCTGGAGCGCTCCTGAAGAGTAATAACAGCCCTTTTGAGCCATTCCCGGTCAATCTCCTCTTCTTTTTTGACAAGCCCCTCTTTTTCAAGAAACGGGATAAGCAGTTCCGAGATATACTCGGGGGAAGAATCCTTTATGTACTGACTGTTAATCCAGAGAAGCTTGTCAGGGTTGAAGACAGCGGCAGACTTTCCAATCGCCTCAAGTGAAAAATGCTCTATCAATTCCTCTTTGGTAAAGACCTCCTGGTCGCCATAAGACCAGCCAAGACGGACGAGGTAATTCAGGAGCGCCTCGGGCAGATACCCCATATCCCGATAAGCCTGCACGGATGTGGCCCCGTGGCGCTTGCTCAATCTCGTCTTGTCAGGGCCGAGGATCATGGGCAGATGGGCAAATTTGGGAACCGGAAAGCCGAGAGCCTGGTAAATGTGTATCTGCTTGGGCGTATTGTTCAGATGGTCATCACCCCTTATCACATGGGTTATGGTCATATCCACATCGTCTACAACAACCACAAAATTATACGTTGGTGTATTGTCTGAACGGAGGATGATAAAATCGTCAAGCTGCTCATTTTCATATACTATGTGTCCCCTTATAAGGTCATCCACAATGGTCCGGCCTGACTGCGGCATCCTGAACCTGACAGCAGGGGTCCTGTCAGGCGGCGGGGTTTTGAGGTCCCTGCACCTGCCGTCATACCTTGGAGTACGGCCTTCCTTAAGTGCCTTCCTGCGCCTCTCTTCAAGCTCCTGAGCTGTGCAATAGCAATAATATGCCTTTCCTTCCTCAAGCAGCTTCTCCACATAATTTCTGTAAACATCCAGCCTCTCGGTCTGCCTGAAAGGCCCCTCATCCCAATCAAGTCCGAGCCAGGTCATCCCCTCTATGATGGCCTCAATATACTCCTCGGTGGAACGTGTCCGGTCCGTATCCTCAATCCTGAGTACAAAGACCCCCTTGTTATGCCTGGCAAATAGCCAGTTAAAGAGGGCAGTCCTTGCCCCTCCGATGTGGAGGTAGCCGGTAGGACTCGGTGCAAACCTTACTCTCACGGAATCTTTATTCATTAATCACTCCTGTATCCGTCCTGCAATTTTTTTAACTCAGACTTGAACTGTCACCCTGACTTGAATTGTCACTCAGAACTAAACTGTCACCCTGAACTTGATTCAGGGTCTCAGTCCTTATATTCAGTCATTATATTTATAAGCTTACCTTTCAACATACCCCTCAACGAGTATGTCCTCACCTATTGTCCTTACCTTTATATCTTTCAACCTGTAGGCGTCTCTCAGGGATGCACAGGGGTTACCGCCAACAGCCGGGAATGAGTCCCTGCCACCTATTATCTTCGGGGCTATAAAAAAGACCACCTTATCCACCACACCGTCCTCAAGTGCATGAGAAGCAAGGGAAGAACCGCCTTCAATCATAACAGAGGTGACGTCCATTCCGCCAAGCCTCTCCATCAGCCACCGAAGATGGAGCCTCTTTTTATAGAGGAGTAATTTTACCCCTTTGCTTCTGAGTTCATCAAGCCTTTTTGATTTCCCATCACCTGTAACAATCACGGTCTGAGGAGGAATGTCAAGAATCCTGGCATTCTCAGGCATTTTCAACTCCGGGTCAATAACCACACGCATGGGATTTCTGGCCCCCCTGAACCTCGCAGTAAGCTCAGGGTCATCGGCCAGTACCGTGCCTATTGCAGTAATTACGGCATCAACAGAAGACCTCATTCTATGCACATACCTTCTCGCCCTCTCCCCTGTAATCCACTTCGACTCTCCCGAAGGCATGGCAATCTTTCCGTCAAGGGTCATTGCAACCTTGAGAGTCACAAATGGAACCCTCTTGGTGATAAACTTGACATAGGCCTCATTCAGCCTCCCGGCCTCATCATCGAGCACACCTGTAACAACCTCGATCCCGGCATTGCGCAGTTTCTTAACACCCTTACCGGAAACCTGAGGGTTCGGATCCTCCATTGCAACTACCACCTTTTTCACACCCGCTGCGATTATCGCCTTTGTGCATGGAGGCGTCCGTTTGTTGGTATGACAGCACGGCTCGAGGTTTACGTACAGCACAGAGCCCTTTGCCCTTGATCCGGCCTCTGCAAGCACAAGTGCCTCGGCATGAGGGGTTCCCGGCACCCTGTGAAAATCCTCGGCAATGATCCTGCCGGCCTTCACAATGATTGCACCAACCATCGGATTCGGGCTGGTTCTGCCTGCTGCCTTCTTCGCAAGCCTGATTGTTCTTCTGATATAATCCCTATCGGTCATAGAGGAAAACGGTCACAACTGAAGATAATCTATCCGCAGATTACGCAGATTTACACAGATTTTTCTACCGGACAATAAATAATCTCCAAATATCTTTTTTTGTCATTGCAAGCAGATTTTGTCATCGCTTTTGCTCTTCGCAATGACAATCAGGGCTTTTCTTATGAAACCATAAATAATATAACAAAAAAAGGGCCTTTCTTTCAGGAACGGAACACTTCCAGCGGTAAAAAACCTCTAATCACAGAACGGTTTAAATTTCGCAGCATATTTATGTGAATGGTGTACGGTGAAAATCAGTGCAGGATTGCTTCATCGCTAACGATCCACGCAATGACATTACGAAAACCTTTCTTGTCATTACAAGTCTTTTCTTGTCATTGCAAGTCTTTTCTTGTCATTGCGAGTCTTTTCTGTCATTGCGAGTGAAACGAAGCAATCTCAAAGCGTTATAAGTTCGCCGTGAATTGCTGGTCATATCGCTTCCAGCAACCATTTACCCCCGTATTTGGGTTATTATATTTTCATGTCCACTGAAGATTTAAACCCTTCAGCCATAGAGATTGATCTCCTTTCCGTTGAAGAGATCATCCACATTATGAACGAGGAAAACCTTGCGGCAGTGCAAGCCGTCAACAAGGCCGGAGACTCCATCTCCAGCGCTGTCAAGGACGCCGTCATCACGATCAAGTCTGGGGGAAGACTGGTCTACGTTGGGGCAGGCACCAGCGGCAGGCTCGGTATCCTTGACGCCTCGGAAATACCACCGACATTCGGCGAGGCCCCGGGAGTAATCAAGGCGGTCATGGCAGGAGGAGAAGCTGCGCTCACCACTTCTGTTGAAGGTGCTGAAGACAACAGGCTGGCAGGAAAACATGCGGTAGCTGATATAACCGCAAGGGACATGCTTTTGGGCATATCAGCAAGCGGAAAAACCCCTTTTGTGCTCTCAGCCCTCATGGAGGGAAAGGACCAGGGGGCCAGGTGCTGGCTTTTGACGTGCAATGATATTGAATATGACTTTCTTGACGGGGTAATAAAGGTTATAGTCGGCCCTGAGATTGTTGCCGGTTCAACAAGGCTCAAGGCAGGCACTGCCACCAAAATGGTGCTAAACATGATCTCCACCACTGCCATGGTCAAGCTCGGCAAGGTATATAAGGGCTACATGATCGACGTGGTCCCCTCAAACAGGAAACTGAAAGACCGCGCCGTCAGGATAATCATGGACCTTACAGGATGCAGCCGGGAAGAAGCCGGGACATTATTGCAGAGTTCGGGGGGAAATGCAAAGACAGCGGTGCTGATGTACCTGAAAGGCCTGGATTATGACAATGCAAGAAGGCTGCTAAATGAATCAGGGGGATCGTTGAGGAAGGCGCTGTTGTGAGGGGATTCGAGCAGTAATCCCGGATGTATAATTATCATTGAATAATTGGTCTATTTCTGTATATCATTACAAATATCATGATATACAGTTAGTTATTTATAAATAACCAGCAAAAAACTTGTCAAATATCATTTTATTCGTGTAAACTTTGGAGATATACAGAAATTCTATACTAACTGGTTATACAACTAAATCGATTGAAACTCTGTCATAATGGATGATAACTCAATATTAAGTAACCATACTCGAAAGGTTCGGAAATCGCTGTTAATTGCAAGTGTTATTGGGTATTCTATCTCTAAAATAGGCTTAACGATTAAGAAAGTATCATTATTTGGATCTGAATTTTCTATAACTAATCATGAAGCTATTCCTTTTATACTTATTATTATTACTACCTATTTGTTGATAACCTTTATAAGCTATTCGCTTTCAGATTACTCTTCCCATTATCGTAAGGGTAAGCGTGATTATATAGAACAAATTGTATCAGGTTCTATGCAATCGCGTGATGCTTTATTACATTCTTTAAGCTTATTGGAAAAGGAGATAATTAATCTTGAAAAGAAAATAAAGGGAATGAACTATATACCGCCAGACGGTAGAATCGAGATAGAAAAGGAGATTGAAAAAAAGAAATTCGAACAACAGAAATTAAACAATATATTGAGGTTTCATGAAACTAATCGCAAGTCCCTTTTTGATTATTTTACCTTTGCCAAGTTCCGATTAGTAATGGAATTAATCATTCCTATACTCGCAGGAATTATTACGATTGTATTTCTTATTTTTTATACAAATATCACACAGATAGATGGTAAGGAATTAAAAGGTAGTAGTGCAAGCACCATCAATAAGAGTGAAAATATAATAGAGAATAAAAGATAAAATGTATAACAATTTCATGGACTTGAACAGGCTACCACATATCCCTTTTTCAAGTCGTTCTAATTTTATGTTTATGTTGCTGTTTATCATAGTTATTAAGTTCCGCCTGTCAGTCATGATGACGTTAGAATGAAAAGAGTTTAAGGAGTTTTTATGGGGGAAAAAGTATCATGGTTTAACACTTCTAATGAACAAAGGGAATATTGGGAGCGTTTATGTCCTCCGAATGAGTATAGAATTTTATCTCCTTCAAGTTTTTTCACAGTTATCCCTGACCAATTGATTAAAAAAGCAGAAAGCATATTTCTTGTTTCATCTGGTTCTCCACAAGGTCAAATCCTATACATGGCAAATATTCATAGGGTTGACTCTTCAGCTTGTGCAATTGACCAAGAACCTTTTGGAATAGTTTTTAATGGTTCATCCCCTTCTTTGCAGGGATGCCTTTTACACCATGGAAAATGGAATAATCGTTCTGTTGAGCCTCCGCAAGAATTTTGGACTGCATTAAATTCTTGTGGAATTGGGAACTGTTACCCATTTTCTGAAGTGCCAAGTACTATCGCTGGACATGTATCTGATCTAAAAGTAAAAAGTCAACATGATGCTTTTTCTGCTTTAGTAGATAAACTTAAAAATAAATCTTTGATAGTTGATTAAATATATTCTAACGAATAAATGCACCGGATTTTTCTTACGCTGTCGCTTCAGAAAAAACCGGTGATTATCGTGTAAGGGACGGCAGGTAGGGAACGTTATTGACTACGTTGACTAACTCACTTTTCCTTGTTTTTTTCTTTACATACAGCTGATATGGAAACTCCTACCTGACGCGCAACCTCTGCCCACTGACTATGTTGCTATAGCATAGTTAGTCAACGTAGTCAACTCTTATGACAATGCAAGGAGGGTGCTGAAGGAATCAGGGGGATCGTTGAGGAAGGCGTGGATTCAAGGATTAGGATTCGGGAATACAGGTGTCTGATGGAATATTCATGAACAGTGTTATCCAACGCGATAGATAACATTACAAACATGGTGTTATCCGGCATGTCTTGGGATTTATACTAAATAAAACCCCAAAAAAAATAGCAATATAACTTGTAATTTACAATACTGATCTGGTATTATTTTTAAATTATATATTAACTTGTTATATGCTGGAAAGTGTTATTAGAGATTGTTTTTGGAATTCTCTTTATTTCACAGAGGTTAAACGATCATCCCCTCTGGAAATAATAATCAAACCAAAATGATGGTCACAAACGTAGGAAAGGAGATGCAATGAATTATCCAACAAGACAGGAAGTACAAGATGCAATCGCAAGAAAGACGGAGCAAATACATGCTCAAGCAAGTGCTAAGGCTAAGGCTGATGGTCATACAGAACTCTTAGGTGCTAGCTGGTTTGCATGTGCGGGGTGTGAAGCTGGATTAAATGCCACCCTTGCTGCAGCCATTCTGGCTGCTATAGCCGGGTTTCCTGAGGATACACCTGCCATCGCTGCAATCGCAGCTGCATGCGGGATTCCTGAAGCGATTGTAACGACCATCCTAGCAGGCGGAGGTGCTGGTCTGGAAACAGTCATTTCTGAGTTGTGCAAGGCAATGGGAGCATGTTCATAATAGGGTTTTAAAAGGCACATAATCGGGTAGCCGGGGGGATTTCTCCCCCAGCCCCCACAGTGCCCTGCATGCGGGTCCGTACAGGGCGCTTCACAAAGACTATTGGACTGTAGCCGAATAATGAATGTACACCCACATTTCCTTGATTGAGACTAAACCTTGATTCTTCAGTCCCGCTGTTGGCGAAACAAAGAGGGGTCACCCATTAAAAGGCCCCTTGTCAAGAGAAAAAAGGTCCCCTATCGGAAAACATTAGCTTCCCTGTCTCTTCCTTTCTGCCATTATGGATATGCCTGGTTCTTTTTTCGCACCCGTTATTTCTTTCTTTCAGTTACAGAATAGCCCTAAACTATTCCGCACCAGTCACCCATCAGGATCAAAGGACAGCAGGTAAGCAGGTAGGGGACGTTATTGACTACGTTGACTAACTACTCTTCCCTGTTATTATCCTGCATTGCACATTCCGAGTCAAGCCAGGTACTGATTCCAACGCAAGGCGGCCACCCATTCCAAGGGAAGCCGACATGGTTTCAAAGGTAAAAAGCCCTTGCAAGAAAGCAACTTTACAAGCGAAAAGAATAGGAGCTGAGATCGTGCCCAAACATAACCGGTCTCGGTTGGCTGGGAATAGATACCCTGAAACCGGTACCGTTTAGGCGGGATTTACTCCCCTATTTTCGGTTCTGTGTCGGTGGGTGTAACAGGTAGGTCTCAACACGTGTTATTATCTGATTCAATTTGTTATAATTTAACATATCCCAAAAGGAGAAAAATTCATGAGTAAAAAAGACCTGCTTTTAAATGAAATAGAACAGGTTCCAGAGCCATTACTTGACGAGATATTGGACTTTATCCACTTTTTAAAAACAAAGATCGTTCGTGAACGGCTGGATACCGCCATTGCCAGTGAATCATCTCTCAGAAAAGATTGGATGAGACCAGAGGAAGACGAGGCATGGCAAGATTTGTGAAAGGTGATGTAGTTGTTGTTCCTTTTCCTTTCTCTGACTTAACCCAAGCCAAAAGACGCCCTGCCTTGATTATTTCAAATTTAGATGGTAACGACCTGATTCTTTGCCAGATAACCAGTCAATCCATTAAAGACAATTATGCAATTCCACTTATCGATCAAGATTTTTCCAAAGGTAGTCTAAAACAGCACAGTAACATAAGACCAAATCGCATATTCACAGCTGATAAACATATCATCCTCTATAAAGTTGGAGGCCTTAAGGCAGAAAAAGTCAACGAGATTATTGAAAAAATAGTTGAGATTATCCGAAGCTGACTAATTACTATTCCCTGTTATTATCATACATTGCACGTTCCGTGTCAACCCGGTCACTAACTCCAACTCAATGCGGCCACCCATTCCAAGAAAAGCCGACATGGGTTCAAGGGTAAAAAGCCCAGGCAAGAAAGCAACTTTACAAGCGAAGAGAATAGGAGCTGAGATCATGCCCCAACATACCGGTCTCGGTTGGCTGGGAATAGATACCCTGAACCCGGTACCGTTCGTGAAGGATTTACTCCCCTAAAAACGGTCTCCTGTCGGTGGGACTTAACAGTTACTGTATTGATCAAGGAGACTGACAGAGAAAATTGGTCAAGTGGCGGTAAAGTCCATATTGGTAAGTTCGAAGTTTGGCAAAGGCCATGCTAAAATGGGTACAATATACAAGAGTTAGGGCATAATAAGAAAAGGTTCCTCGCTGATTTGAGTGGGTAGCCCTTGCTTAGTAGCCATACAAAATGGTAAGTTCATACGCATTATGACAGATACTGAACTTATACAAAAGGCCCTTGGTTTGACACCGCCGTGGCGGGTGACATCTTCAGATTT
>JAYWMQ010000051.1 GCA_035873375.1 Nitrospirota bacterium
AGTGAGGTTGTCATTTGTAAGGCCGAAGATCAGCATCAGGTCAGGCCTCCTGTCCTCTATATCCTCATAATCCGCTATCTCAAAGAGATTGCTCATAGTGAGTCCAAGGGATATAAAATCCCGATGGAAATATATAAAGGCGGTCAGGTCGCCGACCTTTGCAGGAAAACAGAACCATTCCTCCGGGTTAAGCAGGAGCATTTCCTTTGTTAACGTCGGTATTTCTTCAAAGCTGCCCTTTCTTTTATTCATTGCAGGGTACAGTATCAGCGGAGGCTCTATAAGGGAAAGCCGTATAAAAGGTATGTCCTTCAGGGTGGTATATGTCTCGGGACAATCCCAGTCTATCCTCTCAAGGAGCATGCCCATGTTTGCCCCGGCCGGCAATTGCCTGTAAACCCTGGGGTTCTTGCCTGTCAGGTTTTCACTGATACGTCTGTAAACAAAGAGAACGAGGTTCTTGAACTCCTCATTCAATTTTATGAACTGGGCATGGTGGATGCTGCTTTTGGAGTACCTGGACCTTTTTGGGGCCTCGAGATAGATAAACCTCTCAAACCTTCTCCAGTAGTTGTACAGCTCTTCGATAAAGTCATGCAGGTATTCTTTTTCAGAAAGGATGACCCTGAACTCGCTGTTCATGGCAATAATCTCTTCAGCTGTATGGCTGGAGAGCAGTCTGAAGAGGTTTACAATATATCCGGTTAGTTCATTTCTTTTCAGCCCGGGCAGATTGTTCTTCAGGAACGCAAAGATTGAACTCTCCCTGGTTGCGATTCGCTCTATAAAACGGTCAACCGTCTCTTCAAACAGCTCACTCCTCAGGAGCTGCTCCGGCGTATCACAGTAAAGGCCCGAATAGTCTACTATCACCTTTCCGCGGGTTATGATATATGGTTTTTTTGCTGTCAACATAGTTTGTTGTTTTTTATACGAAAAATCCTGTGCTTTAGTTGTATTAGCTGTAACTAATGTATTATATCAGAATATATTATAGCAGATGTTGCTTTGCTTTTATTAGTGGGTAGTATAAAAAAGTTCCGTTGCTTTTTGTTCATGAAATATGCCATAATGGAAATACCTCGGAAGTTTTTGGCGAGTAGAAAGCCGCAGAAGCTTTTGATTTTGCGGCTTTTTTGTTTACTGAGGTTGAATTTCAATAAAGAGGAGGGGTTGCGGATAGCTATCGGTTAATTGCATCGGGTTGAGGGTAATTATTTAATAAAAGCTATAGTCTTTAATAAAATCAAACGAATGTGTAAATGAATATCGGTATTGTTTTGTGCTTTCCATCCATAATCAGGAGGATGGCAGTGACCCGGTACGGAAAAGTCAGATCCCGGGAACCATTACAGGGAGAAAGGAAATCAGGCAATTGGAGATAAGAGTTAACGGACATATAGATAAGGCCATCAGGCTCCTTAAGCGTGTGGCAGAGAAGGAAGGACTCTTCAGAGAGTTGAAGAAAAGACGTTTTTATGAAAAACCTTCAGTTAAAAAGAGAAGAAAACAGAGGGAGGCCCAAAAGAGAAGGATTAAAAACGCCAGGATGAGAAGGCAGTATAAATAGAGCAGTAGCCCTATTTAAGAGAAGTATATCTAATTGAAAAGAGTAATATTTCACCCCGGGGATAACAGAGAAAAAACCATGAAACAATTAAACAATAGATTTTTGTTGAAAACCTCTTGGATAAAGTTTGAAATATCCCGTTTTTTGTTTAAGTATCTCTGCAATTTCGGCGGTGGGTTGGATTATTACGAAAAAAAGGAGAAAAATGTATAAGAGATTTTACAATTTTGATCTCTCAGACGAAGTGCTTAACGCACTCTCTGAGATGGGGTTTGAAAAACCAACGCCTATACAGGAGAGCGCAGTTCCCCCGGCAATGGAGGGGCTTGATATTATAGGCCAGGCACAGACCGGTACAGGAAAGACCGCAGCATTCGGTATTCCTATTATAGAAAAAGGAAAGAGGGGCAAGGTTCCATATGCAATCATCCTTGCACCAACACGTGAGCTTGCAGTGCAGGTAGCTCAGGAACTGAACAAGATCGGCAAGAACAAGGGAATACTCTCGGTCCCTATTTACGGCGGTCAGTCTATTGAAAGGCAGATACGCTCTCTAAAGAAGGGTGTTGATGTTATTGTCGGCACCCCTGGACGTGTGTTAGACCATATCCGCAGGAAGACGCTTAACCTTAAAAACATCCAGACCCTGGTGCTTGATGAAGCTGACGAGATGCTCAATATGGGGTTTATTGATGATATCGAGACTATTCTGAAGGAGATACCTGCAGAGAGGCAGACCATGTTGTTTTCAGCTACCATGCCTCGAGAAATAATACGTATAGCCGCTAAATACATGAATAACCCAAAGAAGGTTGCGGTGGATGCAAAGAACATGATTGTCCTGAAGATAAAACAGGTCTTTTATGAAGTTAGAGAGGAATACAAGATAAAGGCCCTTACAAGATTGCTTGATGTCGAAGATCCTTCCCTTACCCTGGTCTTTTGTCATACAAAACGGGAAGTGGATGAGGTAGCAGGCAAACTCCAGCAGATGGGATACTATGCAGGGGCAATACACGGGGATTTTACGCAGTCTCACAGGGATGAGATGATGGATAAATTCAAAAAAGGCGATATTGAGATACTTGTTGCCACTGATGTTGCAGCAAGAGGACTGGATATTACCGATGTATCCCATGTGATCAATTACAACATACCTCAGAACCCGGATAGTTACATCCACCGTATCGGAAGGACCGGAAGGGCGGGTAAATCCGGGATTGCGATTACCTTTGTTACCCCAAGAGAGTACAGACAGTTGAGACTCATAGAACGGTCTGCAAAAACACGAATTGAAAAGGCAAAATTGCCCACCAGGGATGAGGTCAGGAGGGCCAGGGAGCAAGAAATACTTGATGAGATTGATGACATAATCAAGGATGAAAATCATTCCGGATATTTAGCCATGGTAGACGAGCTTTCCAATAAGTATTCTCAGCGTGATATAGCTGCTTCTGCCCTGAGCCTTATCTTTTCAGATATGGAAACCGATGAGGAAGATGAAGTCGGGCTGTCTGATATCTCCTCAGCAAAGAACTATGTAAGACTCTTTATGACCGTGGGCAAGAGAGACAGGGTGAAGGTTGCCGACATCGTCAAGTCTATTGCATCGGGTGCAAATATCCCGGGCAACAAGATCGGGAATATCGCACTCTTTGATAAATTCAGCTTTGTTGAAATTCCTCATGATCTTGCTGAAAGGGTGATAAGTTCTGTGGATAATTCCGTTCTGAACGGCAGGAAGATACGCGTACAACCTGCCAGGGCAAAGAAATCCATGGCTTTTGATAATGTAAGGGCAGTATAGTTAGAGTCTGCGTATAAACTCAGGTTTTCTTTCCGTAATCCCCCGAAATTCTTCGGGGGATTACGATTAAAGAAAGATTTATACTCAGAATTCATCTGTACTTTTCCGAAGATGCTTCAGTACAGGGACAATAACTCATGGGAACTAACAACATAGTATTCCTGGAAGTCATTGAGTGGTTTGATGACAGTGGCAGGGAGATGGTTCACAGGATCCCTGAAACAGGCTCCGGAGAGATAAAATACGGGGCCCAACTCATTGTCCGGGAGAGCCAGGCAGCGGTCTTTTTCTATAACGGAAAGGCCTTTGATGCCTTTGAGCCCGGAAGACACACACTCACCACAGCAAACATCCCCATCCTTACCAAGATATTGAGCATACCCTGGGGCATGACGAGTCCCCTGAGGGCTGAGGTCTATTTTGCAAACATGAAGGTCTTTGCCAACCTCAAGTGGGGGACAAGGGACCCGGTTGCATTCAGAGACTCGGAACTCGGCCTTATCCGTCTGAGGGCATTTGGCGTCTTTAACATCAGGGTAATCCAGCCGGTCCTCTTTATCAACAGGCTTGTGGGCACACAGGGCGTATATACCACGGAAGAGATAGGAGATTATCTGAACAAGGTAATAGTCTCCCGTTTTAACGATCACCTCGGTGAAAACCTGGATACCCTTCTGAACCTTCCGGGCAGGTACGACGAAATCTCCGATGGCCTCCTGAAACGTCTTGAGGAGGATTTCAGCCATTATGGCCTTGGGCTTGCCAATCTTTACATAAATTCCATAACTCCGCCACTTGAAGTCCAGAAGGCGATAGATGACAAGAGCAGGCTCAATGTCTTTGATGACCTTAACCGCCTTTTTAAGATGAAGGCGGCCATGGCTATGGAAAAGGCCTCAGAGGTACAGGGTGAGGCCGGGGCAGGCATGGGAATGGGGTTTGGCTTAATGATGCCCTCCATGTTTGCAGACATGATGAAGAATTCAGAGACAGCACAGACGGTAGAAGCACTTAAGTGTCCTGAGTGCCGCAACCCGGTCACAAAGGATGCAAGGTTCTGCCCACACTGCGGCCACCAGATACTTATATTCGAGCAATGTGAACACTGCGGACAAAACCTTCCGCCACACGCCAGGTTCTGTATGCGCTGCGGCAACCCGGTTGAACAGAAACCAGTCGAGAAAAAGTGTCCTCACTGCGGAACGGCAAATCTGCCTGATTCGGTTTACTGTAATCAGTGTGGTCAGAAGATCTAACAACTGGAAGATAGAGCAGCAGTGTCCCCAATGCGGGGCTCCTGTCCTCCTTGAGGAGACAGACAAGCTTTTTGCCTGCTCTTTCTGCAGGGTAAGGCTTTTTCTCTCACCAGGGGATTTCTTCAGGTACTACATTCCGCCGACGGATCCGTCCATGCAAGAGGTCATCTTTGTCCCCTACTGGAGGTTCAAGGGGATGTCCTTTTTATGCAAGGCAAACAGGACAGAGCAGAGGATTATAGACGCCACGGCCCTTGCAGCAGATTACAACAAACTTCCGCACTCCCTTGGAGTAAGGCCCCAGGCCGTACCGCTGAGATTTGTTTCTCCTGAATTGAAGCCGCACTTTTTCCTTCCCCATCAGCCATTCAAGACGGTATTTTCATGGATCGAAAGGAAATTGCTCTCTGTTGAGCACCTGAGCATTGCAAACCAGAAAACCAGCCACATTTCCAGAGAAAAAGTTTACCACAGGGCATACATAGGCGAGACGACAAGCCTGATATACCTTCCCGTATTTATCAGGGGCAATGCGCTGTACGATGCCATTACAGAAAACCGTGTTGCACCCATTCCCGACAGGGAAGCAGGTGCTCTCTCTTTTCAAAAACTCCGGGATGGTCAAATCTCTTTCATCCCGACCCTCTGTCCCCGCTGCGGCTGGGACCTCCAGGGTGAAAAAGACAGCCTGGTGCTCCTTTGCAGGAACTGTGATACTGCATGGAAGGCCTCAGGGAACAGCCTTGAAAACCTTGACTTTGCGGTAATTCCAGGAGAACAGGATTCCCCTCGCTATCTTCCTTTCTGGAGGATGAAGGTCCGGATAACCGGGGTCACTCTGAAGTCATATGCAGACCTGGTCAGGTTTGCCAACCTCCCGAAGGCGATACAGAAAGGCTGGGAAGAGCAGGAGATACATTTCTGGTCGCCTGCATTCAAAATCCGGCCCGAGCTCTTTCAGAGGACGGCAAAGGCTGCAACCAATGCCCAGTTAGTGGTTGAGGCAGGACACAGGGTGCCGAAGGCAAGGGTTTTTCCCGTAACCCTGCCTGCTGAAGAGGCATTGCAGGGCCTCAAGATCACCCTTGTGAATATGGCGGTACCGAAGAGGAATATTCTCCCCCTTATTGATGAAATTAAGATAACCCCGCAAGAGTCCCTGCTCGTCCTTGTTCCCTTCAGCAAAAACACACATGAATACCTTCAGAAAGAGATGCACCTGAGTCTCAACATAAATGCCCTGAAATACGGAAGGAACCTTTAGAACCTTATGGAATATACTTTTTCCTTCTGAGCATAACGTCTGACCACAAAGATATATCATCGAGAAAGGTCAAGGAAACTACCCAATGATATTCAACAAATTGCATTGAGGAAATTAAGGATGATAAACAATGCTAAGAATATCAATGACCTGAGAGTATCACCTGCTAATAGACTTGAAAAGTTGAGTGGAGATAGAGCAGGCCAATATAGTATTCGGATCAACGATCAATGGCGTATTTGTTTTGTATGGAAAGGTGAAGATGCGTATAATGCAGAAATAACCGATTATCATTAAAGGAGTGATGCAATGATGGTAAAGAAGAAATTATATCCTGTTCATCCTGGAGAGGTGCTTCTGGAGGAATTTCTTAAGCCCATGGGATTAAGCCAGAGCAAAATAGCCCATGATATAGGTGTGCCACCTCGCAGGATTAATGAGATTGTACTTAAAAAAAGAAGAATAACGGCTGACACAGCGCTAAGATTAGCCAGATATTTTGGTATATCACCAGAGTTTTGGCTTGGACTACAGGTTCAATATGATCTGGATGTAACTGCTGATGAACTTGGAAAGCGGTTAGAGCAGGAAGTAAAAGAGTATTCAAAGGTATAAAAGAGCAAATGGTAACAGAGGGAAGAGGGGCTATAATAGAAAAATAGAGGGAAATCCGGGAGCTTGAAGCTCCCGGATTAAAATATCTATTTGCCGGTTTGTGTTCGGAAGTATTTGAAGAAATCGCTCTTTGTGGAGAGGATCAACCAGTCTTTTTCAGATAACGTTGTCTGGTAGGTCTCCAGGGTTTTCAGGAAGGCATAGAAATCCCGGGATTGCTGGTTCTGGTTGTAGGCTTTGGCATAGATGGTAGTCGCTTCAGCATCAGCCTTTCCCATGATTTCCTGAGCTGTTCTGTATGCTTCGGACTGGATCTTTTTTAACTCACGCTCCTTATTGCCCAGGATCTTGGATGCCTCCCCCTGACCCTCGGAACGGAATTTGTCCGCTATGCGCTTACGTTCGGTAATCATCCGTTCGAATATCTTCCGCTGAACTTCTTCCACGTAATTAATCCGTTTAAACCTCAGGTCGAGCAATTCAATTCCGAGTTCAAGGGTGCGGGGAGAAGCTGCATCAACAATGGAACGTGCTATTTTTTCCCTGCCGTATTTAATTTGGGCTAAACTCTTGGCTTCTTCACCGGCCAGCAAGGCTTCACTTGTCTGATATTCCCGGTTGGTTGTACGAATTATTTCAACCAGGACGTGTTTGGCAATTGCATTTCTGGTCTCACCGTCCAGGATATCGTCCAGCCTGGACTGGGCGCCACGTTCGTCCCTCACACGCTGAAAGAACAGGAGCGGGTCTTTTATGCGCCAGCGCGCGTAAGTGTCCACCCAGATGAACCTTTTATCTTTCGTGGGTACCTGGTTAGGACTGCCGTCCCATTCCAGAAAACGTCTGTCAAAGAAATTGGCTTGCTGAACAATGGGTATCTTGAAATGCACCCCAGGTTTTATAATCGGTTTGCTTATGGGTTTACCAAACTGTGTGATTATGACCTGCTCTGTTTCGTTTACAATGAAAGCTGAGGAGGCTATAACTATCAATGCAAGAGCTGCAACAGCCGCAATTACTATGTATTTTTTTTTCATTTTTCAGTACCTCCCCTCTCAAGCTGGAATAAAGGCAGAATCCCGGTGACTTCCTCATCGGTGATCAGCTTTCTTCCAACCTTTTGCATGACATCATTCATTGTCTCCAGATAAATACGCTGACGTGTTACCTCTTTTGCTTTCATATATTCCTTGAAAACAGAATCGAACTTTGAAGCCTCACCGCGTGCGTTATTAACCCGTTCCAGCGCATATCCCTTTGCTTTTTCGATAGTCCTCTCCGCTTCACCGCGGGCCCTCGGAATTACCTTGTTGTATTCGGAAAGGGCCTGGTTAATTAATTTTTCGCGCTCCTGCTGGGCTTCGTTAACCTCGTTGAAAGCAGGTTTTACAGATTCAGGGGGGTTAACATCCTGAAGCACCACCTGCTCTACTTTTATCCCCGTCTCATACTGATCGCATAATTCCTGAACTTTTACGGCAACAGTACTGGCAATTTCCTGACGGCCGACAGTTAAGACCTCATCCACTGTACGGTCACCAACAACCTCTCGCATGACCGCCTCATTGATATCCCGGAATGTTCCCACAGAGTTCCTTACACGAAACAGGAATTTGTAAGGATCCTTGATGCGGTATTGTACAATCCATTCCACCTCAGCGGCATTAAGATCGCCTGTTAACATCAAGGACTCCTCTTGATATTTTCTGGAGGAATACTCAGTCCTGATACCGGGCTTAGTTGTTCGGAAGCCAAGTTCGAGCTTTAATTGCCGTTGGACAGGTACTTTATATACCTTTTCGATTCCAAAAGGCAACTTAAAGTTTAATCCGGGATCGACTGTGCGGACAAATTTCCCAAACCTGAGGACAACCCCGAC